>JACNLR010000060.1 GCA_014381385.1 Planctomycetota bacterium
CGCCCGAAGTGGTGCTAGTTGCGTTCCTTCTCTTCTCTTCTCTTACATCACCCTTGGATCTTCGGATTCAAGGGTGATTTTTTTACAAAATTCATTAACCCGCGGTTATTTTACGACTCTCAAAACCCTCATCAGCCCGCGGTTAACTAATTATAGGTTTCTATTTCCGGTTACAAAAATGGATCATCAGTAGTGCAAGCGGTCCTACAGCATCCGTCCAAAACCATGGTCCAGCATTTCCAGGTGCAAAATTATCTGCAACGATCATTTGATATACGTGCCCCACTGCATCTCCCCACAACCAAATTGAAACAGCAATCACAGTTGCAAGTCGAAACTGTCTTGAGGCTTTCAATGAAAGTAAACCAAGGACACCAACAACTGCATTTGCAATACCTACTTCCCATTGGAATGGACTATTCGACCAACCAATTCCTTCTGCGGCTAAGTGCGGAAAGAAACAGTGAAGTACAAAGGTGTATATTCCCACGAGACCCACAAAGAGAAAGAGCATCCAAAACTCAAGTGGTTCCCATACATGTCCTCTTTTATTGTTCGCTCTTCGGACAAAACCGATGATTCCAAGTACAAACGCGAGTGCAAATGCAATCAGTGACGTATTCTCAAAAAAAAATTCTATAGCATCGGTCATCATAGCTCCTCCAAGGTTAGCTCTCTGTCACCCTGCAATCTATCAGTATCGTGAGTAACTAACAAGGTAGGAATGTTCAAATTTCGAATGGCAGAAAGAAGAATTTCACGAAGTTCGTGATTTAATGAAACAAATGGCTCGTCAAGCAACAATACTCGTGGTTTAAGCACAACTGCTCTGCCAAAAGCAATTCTCCGCCTCTCTCCACCACTGCACTTTATTACTTTCTTTCTGGCAATAGAAGCTAACTCTAATTGTTCAAGCAGCATTGAAACATCTTTCTTCATCCCTCTTGTTCTCAGTAGAAACTCCAGATTCTGAGAGACCGACAAATGTTCATAGAGTGGCTGATCTTGCATCATGATCCCTATGCTTCGCTCATGCGGTTTCTTCCTCGTGACATCAACACCATCTACATAAATCTTCCCAGAAGTTGGAGTAAGCAGTCCTGCAATGCAGTGCAGTAGGGTTGACTTCCCTTGCCCAGAGGGTCCAGCAAGCACAACCATTTCTTCTGCCTCAACATTAACTGAAACACCCGACAAGACAGGCTTCTCCTTCGGGTAAGCAAACGAAATATCAGACACAGTAAGGGTCATACGAGTAGCATACACGCATGCTTATACCTACCTTAGTACTTTCATTCATTGCTCCTGCACCAACTGCAAAGGCTGACATCCCTCAAGGCATATTTACATTTAACATCACAGACCAAGATGGAAACCCTATTCCAGCACGTCTTTCATTTTTTGATTCTGAAGAGAATCGGAACAATTTATTTCCAAACCCAGATGCTGATCCCAAGAAGTTAGCTGTGAGAAATCATGCCGTTTATACATTGGATGGCGAGGGTACCATCACAGTGCCGGTTGGCTCGTGGGACATTATGGCATCACATGGTATTGAATGGTCCATCGATGTAACGCACATCGATGTTTCAGAAGATGGCAAATACATGTGGGATGCTATACTCGTCCATGAAATTGACACGACTGATTGGGTTTGTGGTGATTTCCATTTACATACATTGACCCATTCTGGTCATGGTGATTCAAACATGAATGAACGCATCATTTCGATTGTAGGCGAAGGCGTTGAGTTTGCTGTAGCAACAGATCACAATCACAACACTGATTACCAACCAACAATCGACAGTGTAGGCGCAAACGAGCATTTGACTGCTGTAGTGGGGAACGAAGTGTCGTCATCTTATGGTCATCTCAACGCTTTCCCATTCGATGCACAGTCTAAAGTTGTTAATCAAAAACTTGAAGCACCAGAATTGTTTGCACTCATTCGAGCTGAGAATAACCCTTTTGGTGTTGTACCAATCATTCAAATCAACCATCCTCGATGGGGAAACATCGATTACTTTGGCTCTCGTGGACTAGACCCAGTCACTGGAAAATCTGATGATAATCGCTGGTCGTGGGATTTCGACTCGATTGAAGTGTTAAATGAAAATTATGGTTGGGGTTATCACGATGCTGAGATTACAACTGTTCCAACTCGTTCAAGCAGGCACAGTGTGTTGCGCGATTGGTACAACATGCTCAACGCGGGAAGAGAAGTCAGTGCCGTTGGAAATAGTGACAGCCATACTGTGATCGCGAACATCGCTGGCATCCCCCGCAACTATGTGTATGTAGGATATGACGATGCAGGCAACATCAATCCAAAGGATATTACAGATGGAATTCGAAGTGGTCGGATGAGTACAACAACTGGACCATTTATGCGAATGACCGTAAATGGCCAGCCAATGGGTTCAACCATTTCTATTTCTGATTCCGTTGCTGATGTTCATGTTGATGTACAAGCAGCATCGTGGATAGACCTTGACACAATTAAAGTAATACAAAACGGCGATCAAGTTGCTGAAGTCACAATTGAAAATGCTGGAGAGGGTGACACACATCTACGACCTAGAATTCGGATTGATATTCCAAGAGACTGTTGGGTCATCGCCATCGCCGAGGGTAGTGAGCCAATGACGCCGTATGTTGATGATGATGACAGACAAATATTTCCAGTTGCTATCGGGAACCCCGTCTTTATTGATGCAGATGGTGATGGTAAATACACACCACCTCTTGAATGGGCTCAAAATATCATCTCTTCTGGAAATCTCGACACTATCGTAAATACATACGAAGCAGTAAATCCAACCGAAAAAAGTTTACTTGTTATGGCGTCTTCTTCAGATCCAGAACTTGCACGAAAAATGATATTACTTGGTTTAACTAACCAAGAACGAATCGTTCGTTTAGCAGCGACCAAAACTGCACAAGCGATCAAAGATCATACACTTATCCCTATTCTCACAAATGTTATCGATAATCCAGAAAGTGATCGCTATCTCGCTTTTTCTGCATGGATGGCTATAGATGAGACTGCCCCAGAAGTTGGGCAAGAAGAACTTCTTAGATTTACAGACCGCTTTGGTTGGGAGACAGCGAAAAGGTACACGAAAGAAAGACAATTAAATCTTCCCGGAGAGTTCGTCCGAGAATGGCAAGTCGCAGGGTATTTTGCAATCGCAAACGACAGCGATCGGCTTTCAAATCTTGAACATCAAAAACAAATACCTGAACCAAACATCGTGTCACTTGTTGTGCCAAGGACAACCAATGGCGAACCACTTGCATGGGTAGAGATGCAAAGCAATAAAGATGGTTATTTAAATCTATCACTCGGCAAACCAACTGAAAATACCATCGCGTATGCACGTTGTTGGCTGTGGAGCCCTGATGAACGAACAGTTGATTTTACGATTGGCAGCGACGATGCTTGCAGAATGTGGGTAAACGAGGAACTCGTCTTTCACGATGCCGATTGGCATAGAGCAAAAAGGGATCGAAAGTTCGGTTCCTGCACGTTGCAAGAAGGATGGAATCCCGTGCTCTTTAAAATCCTCAACGGCTTAGAGGGTATGGGGCTGTATTTCCGTGTACTTGACGATGAAATCAAAAGTACTGGCTCTGCGCCGAAAGCCAAATAAACAATCCCTCAGGTCGTTTATTTGCAATTCATTTGTTCTGCAATCTTTTTTATCATACTTTTCGAACACTTTGCTGTATTCGCAAACTTTTTCCACTGATGTGTCGCGCTTTTTACTTGTTCAATTATAGAAAGAGCTACCTTTTTCTTCACGCCAAACTGCGCAGCAAGTTCTACGCATTGTTCCCATGATGGATTCTTACCTTCTCCAAGCACGCTCATTGTATGTTCGCCACCAATTCCCTCTGTAAAAGTAAGGTCGTATGCTCGAGTCAATCCCCACTGCCCCTGCTCATCCATCATAAATGCAAAGTTTTTCGCGTGATCATCTCGATTGTGCGAAGCAACGTTAAAAACCATTCGACGAAACAACTCCACGATGTCTTGATGATTACGAGTAAGAAGTTGTGTCACCTTGAATAAATCAACATAATCAGTCGATGGAATTCTGAAATTTGTATGTATCAAATTCGCAAATGTGTGGACATGCTTCCGTTTGTTACCTTCCTCCCTATCAAACCGTTTTACGCCAAAGTAACAACGGTCATTACCCGCATCAAACAAGCGCGATTCAGGAAACGAAATACCCGCCTCTTTTGCCATCAAAGAATACGCGTACTCCACCCTACTTGCATGCGATAACTCTTCTCTAGAAGCAAACTTAATCAGCCAGTGTTCAAAGCCGCTTGGTAAATCATTTTCACCAGAAATGATTTGGTCATCTTTTACTCCAACTAACACTTTTGGCCGTGCACCGCCGGGTGTTCCGCCCGCTCGTTCAAGTTCAGGAAGTACGTTCGCTACGGAACCTGCAAAAACCTCTTCTGCATTTTTTCCCAGTGCATGTAAGTCCAAAATACTTGAATCAAGTTCTACTTCGTGAGAGGGATGATATGTCAATGCACCCATCGAACGAGTTCCAACATAACTCAATCGATCCAGCGGTGAAAGCGTTGCGGGGTCTACACCTAATTTGCGAAAGTATCTATCCATTAACAACAATCCCCAACCATCAGGAAGTGAATCGTCAAACAAACCCGGAAGTGGACCAAAAGAATAGTCGGTATGTTCAAAAAGTCCTTGTTGTAATGGCAATTTAAATGGTGAAAGTTGTAACCCACTTTCTATCCAACTTGCGTCATACTCAAAATATATTTTTCGATCTTGCTCTGCGAGCGTTCCGACGACCAATACTTCTGCTTGGCTTTTTTGAAACCGTACAATTAGTTTTTTCATTTCGTCCCCCGCTGCCTTTTGTTCTTATGTGCGCTTGTCATCGCTTCAAGTTCTGCGATTGAATTTGCGTTTGTCGTTTGGAACAACTCACCAACTTCATCGAGCAAGCCCAACGCGAAACAGAGGTTCAAAAAGTTACTCATCGAAGTCTGACCAGTTGATTCATACCGACGAATAGTTGGAAGCGAAACACCAGAACGATCTGCGAGTGTTGACTGTTTCCACCCAAGCCGAAGACGCGTTGCACGCAAACGGGCGGCAATCTCACCCTTCGTATCGTCAGGATGAAGGAATTGCAAAGGTGTTTTCATATATCTTATTATAGCATTTATTTCTATATTTAGCACTTATATATCATATTTTATTGTTTAGTAAAAGTAGAAAATAACGTCCTTTTTAGGTTTTATTACCACCCCTCATCATGTAGAATTAATCTGAAGAGAAATTGTGCTGTGCAATGCATAGCACCTAACCTAAGAAGAGAGGAAAAAGTTTATGAATACATTTTTGACAGGCGCTGCAGTAGTCCTTTGTTGCAGTGCAAACAGTTTTAGCGACATTGTCAACTACGACTCCTACGATGCATGGAGTGCTGTTGCACCTTCAGCTGCTGATGGCGGCGGCTTTGAGTGGGGTGTTGACGATGGCTGGCACAACAGTGGCTGGAACACCAATGGTATGACATTTAACAATGCTCCAGGGGGTTTTGGATTTGCTGTTGGGATTTATGATTATTACCCACATGCATTTGAAGAAACTGCTGGCCCAGATATGATTATAGCTCCACAAGGTTCATTATCGATTTCGTTTGATGAAACAGTTTTTTCCTTTGCTATGTTGCTTAGGGAAGTAGACAATGCGTCTGACTGGACTATGGACATGTATCAAGATGGCGTACTTGTCGACACAGTCACGTTCAACGATTTCATAGTTGGCGAAACAAACTATCTCAACTTTACCTTTGACTCTGGTTTCGACAGTGTTGAGATTACCGAGCACGAAGACGAGTGGGAAGGATACGACGCTTTTGGCGGTTTCTACTACAGTACAGTACCTGGAGCAATCCCCGCACCAAGTGCACTTGCACTTCTTGGGCTTGCAGGTGTTGCGACTAGGCGACGAAGAAAATAAGTTCATCACTGCGTAAAGTAAAATGTTTTTTAGACAAGCCCGCACTTCGTGCGGGCTTGTTTTTTATGCACGCTGTGGAATCAACACGCCCATCGCTTCAAATTGTTTTTCGATTTGCGGTGCCCACCCGCGGTTTGCCATCGGGCTTGCTGGGCTTGGATGCAAAATGGTTTCGACATCATCGAGGTCAAGCGTTTTCGTCGCACGTTTTTTTGCAAAACCACCAATACCGACGATCTTCGATGGCTCTAACGCTTTAACAAACTTACATAGTGCAACATCACACACTTCAAAAACCGCGTCACGTTCTTTCGGTATAAGTTTATCTGGCGTTCGGTTTTTTCCACCTTCTTCCATAAAACAAAGTGGGCAATAATTGATCACAAAGAAATCGTTAAAGAAATTCTCTGCACTTCCAAAGCGTTCTCTCGCCCATTCCCACACACGCCGACCGCTGACTTCGCTTCTTGGGCAATCGAAACCTTGCACAGGTCTTTTTGGGTGTACACGCTCCGGCTGTTTTACTTCTTCATCAATCCCAAGAAAATCACGAACCCCCGAAATTTCTCCGAAAGGCACACCAGTCTGTGCCATTCCCCATGGTCCGGGATTCATGCCAATCAATAACACACGCCCTTTCCCTTCACCATACTTTTGTAAATACGCACAATGCGATTTCCATGCATACGCAAGTGGGTTATACACATACGCAACAGGTTCGGAAAACGTAAGCGCGTCAACGCCCTTGGAGAGTTCTCGTGTTATTGTGATAAGCCGTTTCGACATCTGTCCATGGTACCATGGCGCGTTCCATGAAAAAAACCTACCATTTTAAAGTGCTTGGTTGCCGCATGAATCATGCTGAGCGCCGTGAAATGGAATCAATTTTGCAAGATCGTGGAATGAAAGAATCTTTGCAATCACCTGACCTTGAAATTGTGCACACGTGTAGCGTCACAGGGCAAGCGGCCGCAAAATCTAGGAATGCAATTCGTAGAGCAAAACGAAATGGAAAACATGTTTTTGTGACCGGTTGTTTTACCGGAACTGATCCAAAAGTCGCACAAGAACTTGGTGATACAGTCGTAACACAAGCGGGCGAAACACCGATGATCGAGCGATTTGCAAATGAAGTAGACAATTGGTTACAACGACCAAGCCAAGAAACAAAAGCAAGAACGACTTCCCTTCCAATCGCTACATTGCCACAACATCAGGGAGAACACACTCGCGCGGAGCTTCGCATTCAAGACGGATGCGATGCGCACTGTACGTTTTGCATCATTCCAAAAATCAGAACGACGCTTCGCTCAAAAACAATTGAAGATGCCGTTACTGAAGCAACTCGGCTAGTCGAACTTGGACACAAAGAAGTTGTGCTCACAGGTGTCTTTATTGGTGCGTATGGGCACGAAACAGCATTGAGGCGGAAACAAGACTCACCCGAATCCGAGCACTTAGCGGATTTACTCGATGCAGTTGCACATATAGATGGCCTGCAACGGTTACGTATTAGTTCCATGGAACCAGGCGATGTCACACCTGTGTTACTTGACGCAATGGTCGCGAACAAGAACATTGTTCCGCACTTACATTTACCGTTGCAGTCTGGGAGCGATGCTGTTTTGCAAAAGATGAACCGCCAGTACAACATTTCGCAGTACATGGAAATGATTGCGCTGGTGAACGATCGGCTCACACTTAACGGACTTCCTCCTGCGATTACAACCGATGTGATTTGCGGGTTCCCAACAGAAACAGAAGATGACTTTGAACAAACGCTTACAACCGCTTCGAGTGCCTGCTATTTGCACATGCACGTTTTCCCGTACTCCGTACGCACAGGAACTTCCGCAGCTCGCTGGACACAATTACCACCAGAGGTTGTGCAAGAACGCGTTCAAAAACTAATTGAATTGAACGAAAAACTTTCATTCGAGTACCGAAAGAAACTTGTTGGAAGACAAGTAAATGTTATGCTTGAACAATTTTGCGATGAAACTGGTTTCGCAAAAGGCCGCAGTAATCACTACGCAGAAATTACACTCAGAACAAACGGCAAGCAAGGTGACCTAGTAGTAGGAACTGTATTCGAAGTGACAGCAGATAAAACTCTTGCAAAAGAAGATTTAGTTATTCTAAATTAACCAAGTCGCACGCACCCCACCCCTTGATAACTTCAATTAGGTCAAGAGTACCAACTGTTCCGTCCAAGTTTACGTCTCCCTCGATAAGTGGTTCTGTTTCTCTCCACTGGTCAATAAGAGTTAGTAAATCAGTCATATCTGTTTCACCGCTATCGTTCACATCCTGTGGACAGTAACGAATAAACAATGTTTCGATACTGTTCTCTACCATCTCGAATTCTTGTCCAAAAGTATTTCCTTCCGCAAATCCCTTAGCAAAGTTAAGAGGGTTTTCTGTATTAACACGTGCGTATTGAAAATTCCCACCATGCAAACCCTCAACTTCTAAAGATGTAGTGAATGCTTCACCAAACTGATTTGCAATTTTTGGTTCGTACTGAGAAAGCACAACTGTGATTCTCTGCCCCGTATTGCTTCGACCTGCAATTGCCGTCATAATCGACTTGTCCTTGCCAGTGGGGTCTGGTTCGGGCGATGTTACGAACAACCTGTTTGGAGAAGCAAGTGCAAGATGTTCGCCATAAAAATGGATGGCAGCTCCTCCTCCGGCTACGGGATTTTGAGGAGCATTTGTAGAACCCTGCCAAATCTTCCCAACTGAAAATAGATGTGCCATTTTTACGTTATGTAATCCAGTTTCTTCTGCAAGATCAGCAAGTAACGACAAACTGCACATCACAAACGCAGCACCCGGCGCATCAGTTGCATAGTTTGGTATTTTTCTGTTCCATTCGCCAATAATGAGAGGTGTTTCGCGTGGAATACCCGCCGACTCTAAATAATCTTCCCAGTTCCAATTCCCATCTTTTGTCTTTGGTGCTTCATGCACTCTCCAAGGAAACATTAATGGAGATTCTCCGTACAAATGCACATCAACAAAGTCAATTGGTGGTGGATTTTCAAACGCTGACCACCGTTCAAAAAATTCGTCGCCAAAGTCGGATATATTCAAGCAAGGTCCAAGTTGAACTGATTTGTCGACATTTTTTACTGCTGTAACGATTGCTTCGTAAAGTTCAGCGTATTCTGTTGGCGTGCCAGTCCACCATGCTTCAGCATTGATTGAATAATATGGTTCGTTCCAAACAATCCAGTGGTCAATTTTCCACCCCTCGTGCCAAGGTCCCCATTGTTTTTCATTCCAAGCCCACCCCTCGTTAAAGTGGCGAACAATGTTTGCGCATATAGAGGCGAACTCTTCTTTGGGTGGTGGAACAGCCCATGCACAACTTGGCTCGTTCAAATTACCTTTGCTAAAACCAAACCGAGCAACGATATCTGTTACACCAATTGTTGAATGCACAAACATATCCGCAATTTCAAAATCGTAATTCGCTTCTTCGTGCACATCGAATGAATAATCTGGCCAGTGCTTCCATATCTTATTAAAGTCAAGCGAGCCAGCTCCATGGGGGCGAACTGCAGGAATGCCAACTTGCTTAAAACGCTCTGTAAAGTCAGCGCTCCACCAATTTGGATAATTGCCGCACGCTTCTTCAGCAGGTCGCCACCACTTTTCCAAGAGTGGACCATTCACTGTGCCATGTATGTGAGGAATTGAGCCAACAACTTGGTTCTGCACTTGTATATGAATTGGTTCAGGTTCACCTACAACTGCAAGACCGCCCGTTAAGAAAATGGTTGTCATTATGCTGTACGACATATCTTGTTAAGCGGAGTGTAACTGATAAGTCCGCAATCTAATAATTGTTTTTTTCAAAATAGTGCAGATAAAAGTATTCGAACAATTTTCAGAGCATATCCCAATGAGATGTGGTTGGTCAGCTCCTGTTCACAATATCAAAATCCCCGTTTTTTCCTGTTTTTTTTCCATTCCATAAAATTATTAAGATAAATCTAGGGTTTGTACTTTTTGTGGGTTCACGTGTTAGGGTAGACATCGAATGAGAGAACTTTTGACCTTGGCCAACTAGATAATTCGAATATTGATTTGATTACACAGGGCTGGATTCGACCAACCGACACAAGCATCAACGTTGCCAGTACACAAAATAAAAGTGCTACTATCCCAAGTGGCATTCGGGTGGAAGTTCTTGACGAAAAAGGTGGCTGGAACACCGTTATTCCAAATGGCGGCTTCCCGCAGGGAAACTAAAGACGATTATTCTTAAAATCCCCACACCACAAAATGAAACGACAGAAGAGCTTTTGCCGTCACATCCTGATTGGCAAGAATTTCACACACGGCACATCACCCCTGCAACGTTCCGCGTTGCGTTGAAATAAAAATAATACTTTAAGTTATTACTTTATTTTTAAGTTAAACCATAAAAAAACGCCCCTTCTGGAGAGGCGGAAATAGTTGCCCTT
>JACNLR010000088.1 GCA_014381385.1 Planctomycetota bacterium
ACTGGGTCCCCGCCCATTGCAGGGTCAAAAATACCAATGCCAACAGCTCGCACAACAATCAAAAGAAGAAGGGTAATGCCAACGACCGGTGTCGCAAGCACCTGAATGATTGCTGTTGCGTAGGTGCCCCAAAGGAACAGCGGCATTTTGAACCATGTCATCCCCTTTGGGCGAAGCCTATGAATCGTGACTATAAAGTTCATTCCAGTAAAGATGGAACTAAAGCCAAGAATAAACGCACCAATCAACGCGGGAATGACGCCACCCATCGAAGATGCTTTATCAATACTGTATGGGGTATAGAACGTCCAGCCAGTATCAATCCCGCCTGTACCAAGCGCAATCAAAAAGAAAACGAGTCCAAAAACCCAAAGGTACCAACTAAACAAGTTCAGTTTGGGAAAGGCAACGTCTTTTGCGCCGAGCATAATGGGCAAGACGAAATTACCAAGCGCCGCTGGTATCGCGGGAATAATAACAAGGAAGACCATAATTGCACCATGCACTGTGAATGCTTGGTTGTACTGGTCTTGCGTCATAAAAGTGCCTTCTGGAGTGAGCAGTTGGAACCGAAGCAACATTGCAAAAATGCCACCCAATAAAAAGGCAATCAAAACACACACCAAATACATCACGCCAATTCGCTTATGGTCAAGCGTAAACAGCCAAGACTTAATGCCTTTCGTGTGGTTTAGATAGTTGTCATTTGGATTTGTAGTTGTCAATGTTGTCATCGTTATTGCCTTGGTGTTCCATCAGGGTTCACGGTGATGTTACCCTCTGCGTCTGTAAGTTCATTGAGATGCTTAAACATCTCAATAATTGCTGTAATTTGTTTGTCTTTTAACTGCCCTTGGAAAGATGGCATAGAGCCAAGGTATCCCTGAACTATATGCCCTTGTGGATCAACTATTGAAGAACGAATATAGTTTTCTGGCACTTCGTAGGTCGTAGCTTCCCCGAGAAGGGAGGAAAGTTTTTCGCCAGAAGTAAAAGTAATGTTACCGTCCTTGCAACGGTCCCACAAGCCTTTAAATGATGGGCCAGTACTTTCAGTTCCGTCAAGCGTATGGCATGATTGGCACCTGTTATACAAACGGTTTATTGCATACGCTGGAAGTTGACCAACGGTCATGTCTTCGTATTCACTTGCGAGTTTTACCATCGTTGGCTCAAATTCGTCAGTTGGCACGACGTGTACTGTTGCGATCATCTTTGAGTGATCCTTGCCACAATACTCTGTGCAGTTCAAACTGTAGTCGCCAACTGCCGTTGCTTCGAACCATAATGAAGTGTACCGACCAGGAATTACATCCATTTTTACTCTGAAGTCTGGAATCCAAACGCTGTGCAATACATCGTTGGAAGTCATAAGTAGGCGCACCGGAGTATTCACAGGAACAGTCAATTCCGCAACTTGCGTTGCGCCGTATTTTGGATGTTCAAACGTCCACGACCATTTTTGCCCCGTCACCTGCACTTCGTACGAACCTTCTGGTGCTTCGCGCAAATTCAAATATCCACGCATACCAACGGTGAAAATCACCACGACGAGTAGCAACGGAATAATCGTCCAAGTCAACTCGAGCGCGGTGTTATGCGTTGGACCTTGCACAACAATATCGTGCCCCCTGCGGCGGTACTTAATCATAAAAATAATCAAGGCCGCAGTAATTCCAAAAAAGAACACATAGCAAATCCATGTAATGACAAAGAACGTAAAGTCAACGCTTTGTGCAACTGTCGAAGCCTGTTTAGGTAACCAGAAGTTCGCAGGAGCACCTTGCGAGGTTGATGCGAATAAAGATGTAAGTATCGAGAACATTATGAATTTGTTCCATCCGAGTTGTTTTGTGATTTCTTTAAGCGATCAGAAGACGTAAAGCCAAGAACAGCGAGGCCACCTCCTAATACAACAAGCATCAATACACCACCCGTACGCATTAGTTTCCACGCAACTGGCGTGTAACTATTGCTGTCGGGATCGTATTGAAAACAATTAAAGAGAAGAAATTTGTCGAGCGTTGTGCCAATTCGCCCCTCTGACGCCTCAATAAGAGCGAAACGAAGGTCTTGCCCTCTGAACTGTACGTCATTCATGTACTTTGAAATGCGCCCATCGGGTGTAATAAAAATAATGGATGCCGTGTGGTGAAACTCGCCCGTGTTGGGATCAAACACATACCCAAAACCAAGCGTGTCAGCTAACTTTGTAATGTTCTTTTGTTCGCCTGTAAGGAAGTGCCAACCCTTTTCAGCACCCTCCCGATCGTAGTGACCAAGATACCCCTCTTTGTTTTTCTTTGCCAGTGGTGGCTTCTCGTCGGGATTGATACTAAGCGTAACAACATCAAATTCATCGCCGAGTGTCCAGTCCATTTCCTCAAGACCAGTTGTCAATCCATTGAGCGTTAAACTGCAAAGCATTGGACACTTGTAATAGTTTAGTGTCAGGATTACTGGCTTTTCATTATTGAAGTATTGACCAAGAACGACATCGTTTCCTTCTTCATCAACAAACGTTAACTCAAGAGGAATACGTTCGTCTAAATGTTCTGTAATACCTACGCCTTCAAGGGCGTCTATTTTTTCATCTGCAAATGTTGGCCCCGCGACAAGTGGTGCTGACAACACGCCAACCGAAGCAGCGAGAATTACAAAACAAGTTGGACGCAAAGAGTACATTTTTTATCTAGTATTTCCTGCAATTATATTCATAGCATCGTTGATTGGAAGTACCAACCTACTCGTTTCCTCACCACTTACTTCATCGTGCTCTGAAACCCAGTGCGCTGATTCAAGAAGCACTGCATGTTGCGCATCACGGACCATGTCACGTTGCTCGTAGCGTATGTTTATTCTTTTGTCCAACGCTTCAGAACTTGCAGCGCGGTAATAAATGCCACATGCAATTGCAACTGTTGCAATCATGAGAAAGCTGCCACCGATGCCAATTGCCCACGTTGCGTAACCGTCTGGGTCTTCGTGGTCTTCGACTTCTACATTTGATTGTCCGTGTGTGTGACTCATAATTTCCTCTTATGCGTTTTCGAAATGCAATGCCTCGTCGAGCCGTGGATCTGCTGTTGCAACTAAGTTGCACTTACGTAAATTAATCAGTGTTCCTCCGAGCACCAAGGAGACCATCGCGATTAAGCAGGTAAAGTTAAGAACAGTAAAGCCGTAGCCAATTTCTGAAGCTGTAATATTGTTTGCAAGTTCGTTGTATGTTTTTGCAGTAGAAATTGCTTCCTCTGGGACAACAGGCATAACGAGCCAATAGATGTCTACGAAGAACATCAACAAAAGCCATGCTGAGATAATAGGAAGTGGCGATCGCCAACGTTTTGTCCAACGCGTAATCAATAACACGAATGGAATAAGGAAATGCCCAAAGAGAAGTACTAAAGAAACAACTCCCCAACCACCTAATTGGCGAGTCATGTACCAATTTGTTTCCACAGGCAAGTTTGCATACCAAATCAACATGTATTGGCTAAACGCGATGTATGCCCAGAACACAACTCCGATGCCAAAGAGCCACTTACCAAGATCATGGTAATGCTCTGTTGTAATAGATTTTTGTATATGACCAGTTTTTTGAAGGAACCGAGCGAGCAAAATTATGAGTGCAAAGAAGCCACACATACAAGATACCCAGTAATACACGGCAAACATCGTACTGAACCAGCGCGGTTGCAGTGTCATAATCCAGTCAATCGATGCGTAGCTCTGCGTAAACGCAAAAAGAATCATGCAAAGAGGTGCCCACTTTTGCATTTTGTGCGTCCACTTCACATCCCCGTCACTGTCTTGCGCAGTTGACCATTTAAAGTACAGCGTGCCAATGATTGTCCACGTTGCTAAGTAAAAGATTGCTCTTATAGACCAAAAGGTCGGCGAGAGGTAACCGGCTTTCGCATGAAGCAAGTGGTCCGTTTCCATGAGGTGTGTATCGCCCCACTCATACAATATCGAACCATCTCCCTTAAGTACCAGAATGAGAATTGGCACAAAGAGCATCCAGAGCCACGTTAAATTTTTTGCGATTCCCTCTGCCAAACGCCGTACGGAAACACTCCAACCCGAACGTGTCATGTGTTGCAACAAAACAAAGAAAAGCGCACCTAAACAGAGTCCTAGCGCAACCATGAAGCCAACCAGATAGGACTTCCAAAAAGTGTTCCACCCTTCGCCACTTCCAAGTGCTGCGCTTAAACCAAGTGATGCAAGCCCAACAATTGAAAGGATTGGTCCTAATCTCGCCGCAATACCATGTAGGCGAATGTTGTCGTTTTTTATGTCTGCAACTCTCACTCGTTGCTCCCTTCGCTTACTGATTTGCGTGTTAGCGATTCAGCGTTTGGAACCATCGATGGATCTGCGTCTTGCGAAAGTTGCAACGCTTTCATGTATGCCACTATCGCCCATCGGTCTTCTGTAGAAATTTGCGAACCGTATGCCGCCATTGTCCGGACACCGTTCGTAAGACTGTTAAACAATTGGCCGACTGTTTGGGCTTTAATTGCCTCTTCATGCAAGTTCTTTGGGGCGACCCAAGATGTACCGTTGACACCAGTTTCGACAAGCTGGGTTGCGCGATGGTGAATAAGTCCGTCTCCAAAACCAGCAGCACCATGACACGGCGAGCAAAAAATGTTAAATTGACCTTGCCCTCGAAGAAGCAACTCGTGGTCAACCGCAATCGAACTAGGGTACGTACTTGCCCACTCACCATCAGCCACACCCATATATAAGTGCGTATCATCAGCCATTCCATTGCGTGCAATCGTGCCTTCAACTCTTGGGCGCATTGCTCGACCATCTAGGAAAAGTGCGTTTGCTTCTTGCGAAGCATATTTGGGTTGGTTATCCATGTTTTGTATGAAATGTATCCGAGGCTTGTCGCTAAATGCTGTGCGTGCCCTGAAAATTAATGCGAGTGGAATTGTGGCAGCGCATGTAACTACAATCGCTGACCACTTGATCCAAAGTGGCAATTCCTTCAAGTCAGCAAGGAATGGCTTCGCAAGATCTTCAATTATTTGTTTTACTAAGTTTCCCATTATTTTTCCAACGCAATTACTGTTTCTGGGTTGAGCGATTGCAAAAATGTCTCAACGTCTTCATGACTAAACTTGGGATCACGTGCTTCAATGATGAGGAAGAACCTGTCATCAGTTGCGCGGGATAATGCTTCGTGCTTAAGCGTTGGATGGTAGAACATCGGCAACTTATTCAAAAATAAGGTCCCAAAGACTGCAGTCAATGCAGAAAACAAAACCGTCATTTCAAATGCAACTGGCACAAAGGCGGCTGCGCCAAGAAGTGGTTTGCCAGATACATCAAATTGATATCCCACAAGTGGAACAAGTGCCCAAATATCAAATTCCAATGAGTTTGTAAAAATTTGCAGAACACATGCGGCAATCAAGCCCATCATGCCACCGAAGAATACGAGAATTGGAAGAATTGTCATCTTCACGCCCATTGCGCGATCGAGACCGTGCACAGGGAACGGAACTTGGCAATCAAACCATTTAAAACCTGCGGATTTTGTCTTTTCAGCAGCATGATATATATCAGGGGTTGTCGTGAACTCCGCAGCCAAACCATAGAGATCTTTGCGGGCAACATTGTTTGAAGTTACTTCGCTCATTCGTCTTCCTCCGCTACTTCAGCTTGAGCATCGGTTTCACTTGTCATTTCGTTATAACTGTGTCCGTGTCCGTGCGGGTCAGCGATTGGCATGATTGCTTTAAGTTCCGCTATCGCCAAGATTGGTAGGTAACGAATAAACAACAGGAAGAAGGTCATAAAGAGACCAAAACTTCCAAAGAATGTCAGCACGTCAACCCATGTTGGCTCATACATACCCCAACTGCTTGGCAAGAAGTCGTTCGCGAGGGAGGTGACAACAATCACAAACCGCTCGAACCACATGCCGACATTAACAAGCAACGATGCAGTAAAGATGATTGCAATATTATTTCGTGCCTTCTTAAACCAGAATATTTGCGGAGTAATAACATTGCAACTCACCATAATCCAGTACGCCCAACTATACGGCCCAAAGGCTCGGTTAATAAAGGTGAAGGATTCATATATTTCACCGCTATACCAAGCTATGAAGAATTCCATTGAATACGCGTAACCGACTATAGAGCCAGTAAACAAGACAATCTTGCACATATTGTCGAGATGGCGCATCGTGATGAAATTTTTCAAACCCCACAATTGCCGTGCTGGAATTGCGAGTGTCATTACCATCGCAAACCCAGAAAAAATTGCACCAGCAACAAAGTACGGCGGGAAAATGGTCGTATGCCAACCGGGAAGTTGTGCTACTGCAAAGTCAAACGAAACAACACTATGCACTGAAAGCACCAGTGGCGTTGCAAGTGCTGCTAGTAGCAAGTACGCGCGTTCGTAACGGTGCCAGTGGCGCATGCTTCCACGCCAGCCAAGCGAAACAATGCCATACACAACTTGTTTTGTTTTTGTTGTTGCACGGTCTCGCATAGTTGCAAGGTCGGGCACCATTCCTAAATACCAAAACAACAGCGAAACGGTGAAATACGTGCCAACCGCAAAAACATCCCACAAGAGCGGACTTCTAAACTGTGGCCACATGTCCATCTGGTTCGGAATTGGGAAGAGCCAATACGCAAGCCAAATACGACCAACATGGATTCCGGGGAACGTACCCGCGCAGATAACTGCAAAAATAGTCATCGCTTCTGCAAACCTGTTAATCGCCGTTCGCCACTTTTGTCTAAAGAGGAAAAGGATCGCTGAAATCAATGTGCCAGCGTGACCAATGCCAACCCAAAACACGAAGTTTACAATTGGGTAGCCCCACGCAACGGGGTTATTGTTACCCCAGACACCAACGCCTGTAAAGATGAGGTACCCAATCATCGCTCCAAGCATGGACATCATGGTGAACGACACAGCGAGTGCGAAGTACCACGATTTTGGTGGTTTTGCTGATTCGTTCGCCCGAAGAATATCCGTTGTTACCGAGCCGAAGTCCTTGTGGTTCAATATCAACTGGGGCCGATTCGAGGGATCTTCGCCTGTATTGTCAAAATTATTTACTGGAACGGTTGTCATTAGTGATGACCGCCTTCCGTTGCGACGGCACCATCAATTGGATTCGTCAATCTCGCAAGATATTTTGTGCGAGATTTTAGGTTCAGTTCTTCGAGCATCTCGTAAGACCGTTTCTCTTTATGAAGTTTTGACACGCGACTTTCCTTGTCCATCAAGTCGCCAAAGACAATGGCGCCTGCGGGACAGGCTTGCTCGCATGCTGTCACGATAGCACCATCTGAAATAGCAACACGCTGATCGGCTTGTTTTTGTGCTTGAGTTTTCTTAATCCAAGCATTTTTCGTCGCGATTTTCACGCGCTGAATTCGTTGGGTGCAATACGTACATTTCTCCATGACGCCACGCATTCGAACTGTAACGTCAGGATTGAATTGCATCGCACGCAAGGTTTTACCACCAGATTGCGCTTTGATGTAATAATCAGGTTGTACTTGCAACATGCCGGTAGAGCGCAAAGGATCACGCCGGAAGTAGTCGAAGTAATTGAACCGCCGAACTTTAAACGGGCAGTTGTTCGAACAGTACCGAGTGCCAATACAGCGGTTGTACACCATCGTGTTTAGTCCGTCCGAGTCGTGCACGGTCGCTGCAACTGGGCAGACTTCTTCGCAGGGAGCGTTTTCGCAATGCGAACAGGTCATCGGCTGAATTGCAACCGCGGTTAAATCGTTGCTGTCATATCCACCGTGCCCATCGCTACCAAATGCAAAGTAACGGTCAATTCGAATCCAGTGCATTTCGCGACCCATAAGCACTTGGTCCTTGCCGACGATTGGAATGTTGTTTTCTGCGTGGCACGCTGAAACGCAAGCGTTGCATCCCGTACATGTGGAAAGGTCAATCGCCATGCCCCACTTGTAGCGCGCGCCAACGAATTGTTGTTCTTCAAATATGGAAAGCGAGTGTGCAGTATGTCCAACATGTTTTGCAAATGCGGGGTCTGCGTTGTATTGGTCAATCGTGCCTTCGCGGAATAGAAGTGGTAACCGTTCTTGTGTTCCCTTGCCCGGAGTTGAGTTCACTGCGAAGTGCATTTGCGTCGTTGCAAGTGGATATGTATCGCCAGTAACAGAAACTGTTGCTGGTGCAAACCACATATTTGTCGCTGTCCGTAATGGATAGATGTTCGTTCCAGCACCCTGCGAAACACGGCCAGAATGCGTACGGCCATACCCAAGCGGAAGCACTATGACGTCGTCTGCAGTTCCAGGAACTGGCAAAGCAGCAATCGAGATGCTTTGACTTCCAACGGAAATTTTTAATTTGTCGCCCTGTTTGACACCAAGTGATTTTGCAGTCTTTGGTGAAATAAGCGCTGCATTGTCCCATGT
Source organism: Planctomycetota bacterium (assembly GCA_014381385.1). Classification (GTDB taxonomy): domain Bacteria; phylum Planctomycetota; class Phycisphaerae; order Phycisphaerales; family SM1A02. The sequence continues at coordinate 8,448 of JACNLR010000088.1, forward strand.
TAATTTTGTAATTGTGTCTGGAAGTTCTTGAAGCCAACCATTGTTTGCGTGGCGACCATCCCAAACTGCGCCAGAGGGCACAAAGCAAGCCGTGTACTTTTCTCCTGCAACAACGGTTCCACCGTCTGGTGCTCGTCGATTTACAGGAGGTGTTTCAAGCATTGCTGAGTCAGCAACAACACCGTCGTGAACTGCAGTTCGCCATTTGGGATTCCAGTTATCTGCGGACTTTCCAAAAAGCGTTGAGCGCACTAATGTTTGACCATCCGTTTCTGGATTCCCCGCGAGTATTGCGAGCAGTTCCAACGAGGATAAACCATCAAAGAGAGGCTGAATGAGGGGCTGTCCAACACAAACCGTACCATCCGCTGCAAGACCGTCTCCCCAAGATTCAAGCCAGTGCGCAGCGTTTATGTGCCACTTGCAAACCGATGAAGTTTCGTCTTCATACATAGATAAATGTAGAGAAAACGGAAGTGCTTTTATCGCTTCACCAAGATTTAAATCTGCAGGTGCATCGAATACAGGATTACCTCCAAGAACAATGACTCCTTGTGTAGAACCGTTTTGTATTGCTGTAGCAAGTTCTTCAATAGTAGAGTTCGTGCCGATTCCCGCTGATCGGTAGGAAACAGTTGTGCCCACCGCACCAAGCGTTTCATTCATCCGCGCAGCGAGGTAGTGCACACTTGCTGGCTGACTTGGGCCAGCGAGAACAAGTCCGTGCTTACCCGCATGTTGCAAATCTGCAACCATTTTGTCAGCCCACGCTTGTTGGTCTGCAGTAAGCGCAGTAGCGCCTTCGATTGCAACGTCGGTGTGCGCAATCTGTTTTGCAATGTAATTTGCAATCGCAGCTACAGTTGCGGGATTCATCGAACGACGCTCGTCTGCTTTTGCTCCGGTAATCGAAAGACTAGGCTCTGCAATCCAGACTCGGCTTATATTGCCATGTTCTACGTTGCGACCTTCCGCCCAGCCCCTTGTGTTTGGAACTTGCATCGGTCCCGCACCGAGAAAGTCTGCGTCAAGTGAAACCAATGTCGTTGCCTTTGCAATGTCGTGCACGGGAATCCATTGCCCGCCAAATGCGCTACGTAAACCAAGTTGTTCATTTGTATTTGCTAGGGGTGAATATTCAACCCACATTGCTTGTGGGTTCTTTTTCATAAATGCACGGCGCATACGTTCAAACGTCGGCGAACTTGATTGCTCGCTTACAACAGCAATGCCATTGCCATCTTTTGGCAAGTAGGTATTCACCCATTCTTTGAACGCTGCAATCGAAGAAACCTCGCCGTCGTATGTGACTTTGCGACTTCTGTCTGGATCGTATACATCAAGAATCGCTGCTTGCGTAAACGCATCTGTTTTCCCGTTACTGTCTGGATGCTCTGGATTACCTTCAATTTTAGTTGGTCGACCGTCGTTGCTTGTAACAAGAACGCCTTGGGATATACCACCAAAATCAAAGCAACTTGCATATTGTTCTGGGATGCCGGGCATCGTATTTTCGGGCCTACTTGCGTAGGGAACAATGTTTTCTTTTGGCCAACGCCTGCAACCCGCAACACCAAGACCCGCAAGCGCCATGGAGGCGCCCATTATTTTTAGGAAGTGACGCCGACCGTCGCCGGTTGCAAGAAGATCGCTTGCACCCTCTGGGAACTCGTCATTCAATTGGGCTTGGAATGCATCGCCTGCGACCACTTCATCAAGTGAGCGCCACCACGCCTGTCCATTTTCATTTTGTTCATTCAACGATGACATGTGGAGCAATCCTGTGATGGGTTTAAGTTGTTCATTTCACGCCAGTTAATACTGTGCGCAATTTTTTCAGCGTCTGACATGTCGATGCCCCACTCTAATTGTGTTACTAAATCGGGATTTCGTATGTGCGGGTCGGGATTCCTATGACACTCTAGGCACCAACCCATACTAAGTGTTTCATGCTGGTACACGGTTTCCATTGTGTCAATACGTCCGTGGCACTCAACGCAACTTACGCCGCGCGTTACATGTGCACTGTGATCA
>JACNLR010000055.1 GCA_014381385.1 Planctomycetota bacterium
AAGGCATTCGTACTACGGATCGAAGCGGTGGTGATGGATATGATGGTGGAAACACCGTGACAATTGACGGAACTTCATTTGCTTCTCCATACACTGCCGGTGTTGTTGCGCTCATCCTCTCGGTTGATCCAACATTGACTCCCGACGAAATAGAAAACGTCCTTTCCACTACGGCTGTTGATTATGGTAGCGGGGGATACGACACAACGTTTGGCCATGGATTTGTCAACGCAAAAGCAGCATTGGATGCAGTAGACGATGGTACTACATGTGTGGGCGATCTAGATGGCGACGGAAATGTTGGCGTTGGAGATTTGCTTAGTGTTGTAGAACAGTGGGGTGCATGCAACGGATGCATCGGTGACATCGATGGCGATGGCTCGGTGGGCGTAAGCGATATTTTGGCAATCGTAGACGCATGGGGTGCATGTTAAGCAGCGAGATAATTACTTGATGTACGACTTTCGCAAACGAAGTTTGGCGTTGTGCACATCGATGCGTATGGCATCGGACTGAATCGAAGGTGCATCGGCAACGGTCAAAATCGGTACATCGTTCAGGTAGACAACGGTTCTGCCTTGTTCGTCATCCTGATTGATTTCTATCGTGCACCATTCGTCCTGATCAACAAGGTTTGCTTTGATTGGATGCCCCGTAATGCTGCCAGTTTTCTGGTCGCCTTGCGTTGCAATGAATACTTCTAGGTCTCCGATTGTTACCACGGCATACCCATTTTTTGTTGTGCTGAATGTTGTGTCGAAGCGAATAGAAGTAAAATTAGAGTGCGGAAGAGTTTTAGTTTGTGACGCTACGCCTTCGAGTGCGATTTCAACGCCGTCTGCTTGGAGGGGTTCCCACGTTGTACTGTCAAGCACCTTTAGGTCTGTTTTGAGCCGCACATCACCAAAGGCGAAGTTGCCCTTGATACATTTGATTTCAAGTGGAGACGGTTTTACAAGTCCGCTAGATGTGATGATGTCAACGTCGGTTGTAACGTTGTTAATTTCAACAGAAGTAATTTTTGGCGGATTTGCTTGGAATTGTATACGCGCTTTGTGCCAGATACCCGCACCTAAATAACCACCATCTTGTTCATCCGAAAGAACAACAGACATGCCAATTGGAAGTTTTATCTCCGCTTCGCTCTTCTGCGCAAACATGTATGAAATTAACAGTTCACCATCGACAATATCAAACTTTGTCGCCATAGACTCGCCTACACTTGCAACAAGAGAGCCCATGCCTTCGCTCGTCTTAAATTGTGTTGGAACTTGGATGTCGAGTTCTGCGTCGCAAAGTTCAACGCCGTTGTTCGTCCACATATCCGTGGCATCATCCCACGTGAGGTAGAGCCAACCCTCCACTTCCTCGCCGCGTTCTACAGGGGGCTGCACTTGTTTTGCGATATATATCAATTCGCCACCGGGGAGTGTATTGATGGTGTACGACACTTCGTTATGCAGGAGGGATAATCCATCTGTGTCGGTGGTATCTTCAAGTGTAAGCATGACACATTTACCAGCTTCAAGATTATCTATAGTGACTGTTACGGAAAGGCGGTCTTCTGAAAGTGTAACTTGCGATACTTCTAACTCTTCGACGTGTTGCTGTGGTGAACCATATTCCCACCAGTAGTTGTAATCGTATTTAGTTCCAGTTACTGTTGGAGAAGATGCTAGGCATTTATTGAAGGTCAGTACAAACCCATCTTTAAGCAGATTCGCACTTTGCATTTCAAGTGGTAACTCACCGTTGTACTTCACGCGAGCAATTCCGTTGCCCGGAGCAAGTCCACCCCAGCCACGATTAGTCAACCCAGCATAGAGTGTTCCATCTGGTCCGTATTCAATATGGTAAGCAGATCCGATTCGCTTATGTGCGATCCAACACGCGCCTTGCAACACGCCGTTAATTTCTTCAAACTGCGCACGAAGTATTTGCCCGTTCGTGAGCTCTGCGATGAGGTACTGTCCATGGAAGGGACCATCCGTATTGTCTTTGATAACGTTTCCAGTGGAACGCGACCACTGATAGGGAAGCCACAAAACGGGGTGTTCTCTACTGACTTTTGTAGGAATCGTGTCGCTTGGTTCAGTGTCGGGTTGATCTTCGTACCAACGTAGCGATGCTGGATGCCCGTAAAACGCACCATCTTTAATTGCATACACAGGACAAACAGCCATCCAATCCCCTTGGTTATCCGTGACAAGTAACGTTCCATCGTCTAATAGTCCCAAGCCCGCTGGCGAACGAAGCCCACCTGCAATTGGTGTGACAGTACCATCGGGTGCAAGTTTTAAAACCCACCCTCGGTATGGAGCTCGAGATTTACCGTGCCACCAGTGAGGATTCCAAAAACCAACATTCAATGAAAAATACATGTTTCCATCTTGATCAACGGGCAAACCAAAACCAAACTCATGGTAGTTCCCGCTCAAACCCCAATCTTGTGTGATTGTTTGCACTTCATCAATGATGGTGTCGCCATCGAGGTCAACGAGTTTTGAAATTTCACCCCGTTGCATGATAAAAATTTCATCCTCAATAACAGCAAGCCCTAGCCCTTCGTGCAAGCCTTCGCAAATCAAAGTGAACGTTGCGTCATTTGGATTGGTCGCGTTTGGCGAGTCAACTCTCCAAACCTGACCACGGCGTGTGCTTGCTACAAGATCTCCATCGGACATAAATCCGATGCCACCAACTTCAAGAACCGCGCCCGAGGGTGGAGAAAGGTAATCTACGGACCAAAAATCGTTTTGTATTTGTGTGAATGTGAGCATGAAAAGAAGCGGAATCATTTTGTACTTCCTCTCGTGGCATGGATGAGCGTGTGCACCGATTCGCCGATTGGCGCCAGAGTGGAGTCGCTCATGACCGTGCCTTCAAGAACGAGAATTTGCACGGGCTTTGATGCATTGATTGTAAATTGTTGTTCGATCAGTGCCCTTGCACCTGTTGTTGGTTTGCAAATTTCTTTTACAGTTGCCAATTGAGAACCATCTTCGCCAAGCAATGTGTAGGCGATGACACCATAATTGCCAAGAGTATTTGTCGAGGTGAGTTTCGCGTGCAGTGGTTTTCCGTCGGTCGTTCTAAAGATAGCTTTTGGATTTCCATCTTCGACAAGAACAGAAATATGTCCAAGAAGTGTTAAGGGGGCGCCTCCCCGCGCACCCCAGTCGGTACGTTCAACGAACCTTCCTTGACGAATTGCGAGCAGTCGAACGTCATCAACGCGATATTCATAACTAAAACCATCAGGATTTCCAACGACTAGCCCGCGTGGGTGCAAAGATAAGCCATCCTTTATGGGAGGAAGCATGCCCCGCACAACGAGTGGCGTATCCATAACAACCATCTCAGTTTCTAGCGTAGTAGCCTCTTTGAGCGTTGGGGCGAAACTACGAACGTGCTGGGACACTAATGTAATTTGTTCCGTACTTAGGACATCAATAAAAGGTGGCATTGGTGTGCCCGGTATGCCAGAAGCAGTCGTTTTAGAAATCGCGTGCAGCGTATTGCCGAACGAAAAACCACCGTCTATAAAACTTCTTGCTGGACGATCGAGTTCAAGGGTTCCCTTGCCATCTCCAATTGCACCGTGGCACTGCGCGCAGTACATCATGTAAATATCGTTGCCAGTTTGCTTTGGAACTCGTTTTTGGTCTGTGGTAGTTTCTTGTTGGCTTGATTCGCCGCACCCAATCAAGCAGAGAACGGGCAATGTGAAGTGAAGCAATTTCATTTCGCACTAGGGTACAGGATGTGCGAGATCAATTGCGGTTAAGAATACGAGTTGTGCAGTTTTTGCCGCAAGTTCTGGAAGAATTTTCTCTGTGTGATCCGTTACTCGATGGTAATCCTCGTGGTCTTCAACGCTGAGAAAAATACACGGAACGTTTTTTTCAAGAAACGGCGCTTGGTCGCTTCTATAGAGCCAATCGGTGTGTTTGTTTCGGATGATATTGAGCCCAACTTCTTTGTTGGCACGAACAATTGCCATGTTAATCCGTGGGGCATCTGGTGCACCTTCTAGAAAAATGGTGTTTGGTTCGCCGCGACTAATCATGTCAAGGTTAATGAGCCCTCGGATAGCGTGAAGTGGAATCGGTGCATTGTTTGCAAAATGTTCAGAACCTACTAACCCAGCCTCTTCGCCAGTGAACGCGACGAGAACAATTGAACTTTCTAACGGTGTTTGTGTTTTAGATAACGCGCCAGCGATGGCGAGAAGTGCTGCTGTTCCAGAAGCATTGTCGTCAGCGCCGTTGTAAATTCTGTCTGTTCCAGTTTTGCGAGGTTTTAGGTGATCGTAGTGCGCTGTAAGCAAGACATAGGTGTCGCCGCTTCCTTGATACATTGCGGCAACGTTGGGCGAATCGCGCGGGTCATCCGTTGGAATGTACATCGATGTTTTTGAAGGGAGTGGTGTGAGGCCTGCGAGTTTCCATTTGTCTGCTATGTATTTTGCTGCTTTTCTCGCTTCAATTGAGCGGTAGTGCCTTCCTTGCATTTCATCTGAAGCAAGCCATGAAACGTCTTGCAGAATTGCAGTTTGTGTGATGGATGCAACGGGATTCGTTTGCAGATTGGTGCATCCGCAACTTGCTATGAATAGGAAATACACTAAAAAATTACGCAAGTTCAACTTCGATTCTTCTCGCAGCAGCGAGTCCAAGGACGAGCTCTTTGCCTTTGGATTGTATGGTTATTGAATCAGCGGTGTCGTTTCTGTTCGTAATCTCTATCGTTTGACCTAGGAGCAATCCGTTGTCTTCTGCGAACTTCAAAAAAGATGTATCTTGATTTCCAATGCGCGCAATTGAAACGCTGTCACCTTTATTGCAAAACGAGAGGAGGTGCAGAGTACGAACGGGCAATTTGCCATCTGGGGAAGGTATGGGATCGCCATGTGGGTCATGGGTTGGTTGTCCTAAAAGTTCGTCCATCTTTGCGATGACTACGTCTGAAACCACGTGTTCGAGTTGCTCCGCTTCTTTGTGAACTTCACCCCAGTCCATACCTAGAATTTTGACGAGAAAGAGTTCTACTATTCGATGCCTCCGAACGACGTGCACGGCTTGACTGCGCCCCTGATCGGTGAGTCTTACACCGTAGTGAGGGCGGTGCTCAACGAGACCTGATTGAGCAAGGGACTTGATCATAGAAGTTGCGGAGCCGGGCGTAACATTGAGGGATTTCGCAAGTTCACCCGTTGCGACCTCTTTTATACCGTTTGGATCAAGTAAAAAGAGCTCTTTAAGATAATTTTCGACAGTACTTGAAAGCATGGCTTGACTTATAGCATACCATAGATTAAACTTTTGATTAATCAAAAGGAGTGTTTTATGCTATTAAAAACAGTGCTACTCTCGTTTGGAATTTCAATTTCAGCGAATGCAGAGCTCAATATTGTTGCAACCACAGGGATGGTTGCGGACATAACAAGGCAGGTGGTGGGTGAACATGGAACAGTTTCAGCCCTCATGGGAGAGGGTATTGACCCACACCTCTATAAACCAACGGCAGCAGATGCCCGCAAAATCATGAATGCCGACATGATTTTTTATAGTGGCTTGCTCTTAGAAGGGCGTATGACGGATACCTTCCTCAAAGCAGCGCGGATGGGCAAGGTTGTTTTTCCAGTGACTGAACTCATAGAGGAAACGTACTTGCTTGAACCTCCGGAATTTGAAGGGCATTGGGACCCGCATGTCTGGATGGATGTTTCAGCATGGGGGCATGCTGTCGATGCAGTTGCAAACGCGCTTTGTGTGCAAGACCCAAGCCATTGCAACGAGTACAAAGAAAACGCGAACGAGTACAACAAGCAGTTAAAGGAATTGCATACGTATGCAATCAATGCAATAGCTTCTATTCCACCGGAACAACGGGTTTTGATTACAGCGCACGACGCTTTTAATTATTTTGGGCGAGCGTATGGTATTGAGGTCATCGGAATTCAAGGTCTTTCGACAGAATCCGAAGCGGGCATCGAAGATGTGAACAGGCTTGTACATATGCTTGTAGATAAGGGTATTACTGCTGTTTTTGTCGAGTCAAGTGTTTCAGACAGGAACGTGAATGCGCTCATCGAAGGCGCTAAGTCAAAAGGACACACTGTCACAATTGGAGGTCGACTTTTTTCGGATGCAATGGGGAAGGGTGGCACCTATCAGGGCACGTATATCGGGATGCTTGACCACAATATCACGACAATTACAAACGGCCTAGGTGGAGAGACTCCTGACAAAGGGTTTGTTGCTAGCGTGCAGGATGAAAGAGTTGACCAGTGATGAAGGTTGAAGCAGGACATTCTTCGAATGCTCCAGTTTCAATTCACGATCTTACCGTTGCGTACCACCGCAAGCCCGTCCTTTGGGATGTTGACCTTGATATACCAGAAGGCAAACTTACCGCAATAGTCGGACCAAACGGTGCAGGTAAAAGTACGCTCATAAAAGCGGTGATGGATCTTGTGCCAAAAGCTTCGGGCAAAGTGATGATTTACGGCAAAACATTCAAGAAGCAACGAAAGTTAGTTGCCTACGTGCCCCAGAGAGAATCAGTTGACTGGGATTTTCCAATTGACGCGATCGGGGTAGTCACAATGGGGCGATACAGCAGTATCGGTTGGTGCAAACCTGTTGGCAAACGCGATAAACAAGCGGCTATGGAAGCCCTCGATCGCGTGGGAATGTCTGACTATGCGCACAGGCAGATAAGCCAACTTTCTGGCGGGCAGCAACAACGTGTTTTTCTTGCAAGAGCTTTGGCTCAGGATTCTACTCTTTATTTTATGGACGAACCATTTGCAAGTGTAGATGCTGCAACGGAAAAAGCGATAGTACAAGTGTTAAGCGATTTGCGTTCAACAGGAAAAACGGTTGTTGTTGTGCATCATGATTTACAAACTGTTCGTGAATATTTTGACCACGTTATTTTGTTAAATATGCGAGTTGTGGCACACGGCCCAGTGGATGAAGTGTTTACAGATGAAAATCTAAAGAAAACATACGGCGGTCGATTGACTCTGCTCAGTGAGGCAGCCGATAGGCTAGCTCGCCATTGAATGTAAGCCATTCCATTTCGGATGCTTCGGTGAAGTTACCTACTTTCGAAGAGTTGCTTCGAGTACTAACACTCGAAGAGTACAACACACGAGTTGTTGTGCTCGGAGTTATGGCTCTTGGCACAGCTGCGGGCCTTGTCGGGACTTTTTTACTTCTTAGAAAGAGAGCGCTCACTGCAGATGCGTTGAGTCACGCGACGCTTCCAGGTATAGCAGTCGCATTTATGGTAATGGTCGCCTTTGGTAGCGATGGTAAAGCATTGTTAGGGCTGCTTCTTGGGGCTTTTGTATTTGGTTGCATCGGTGTTCTTGGAATTCTTGGTATTCGCCACACGACGCGCTTAAAAGATGACGCAGCAATTGGAATTGTATTAAGTGTTTTATTTGGGCTAGGTCTTTGTTTATTAAGAATCGCTACAGAGTTGCCAAGCGGCAGCGCGGCAGGTCTTGGCGGGTTTATCTTTGGCAAGGCGGCATCAATGGTTGCCAGTGATGCTATAACGATGGGTGTTGTTGCATTGGCAATAGCCTTTGTTACAGCATTCCTCCGCAAGGAGTGGACGATGCTCTGCTTTGATGAAAAGTTTGGTGCAGTGCAGGGATGGCCTGTCATTTCACTTGACGTACTCCTTATGGCAATGGTTGCAATAGTGACTGTCATCGCACTGCAATCCGTTGGCCTTGTTTTGGCTGTTGCAATGTTGATAATTCCTGCAGCTTCTGCGAGATACTGGACGACGAAAATTACAAGCATGCTTATTGCTGCAGCACTTATTGGCTGTTTAAGTGGGTGGCTTGGCGCAGTTGTAAGCGCCCTCGTGCCGCGCATGCCAACGGGGCCGATTATCGTATTGATTTGTGGATTTTGGTTTGTACTTAGTTTTGTCGCAGGTCCCAATGACGGTCTTATTGTTCGGCAGTTTGCACGGGTTTTGTTGAACAGACGGATTGCTATGCAGCATATTCAAAGAGCGATGTGGGAACTGTGCGAGGGTGCAGCAAGTACAGAATTTTCAGTAGATGAAGTTGTGCATATACGGTCTTGGAATACTCGAACAGTTACGAAACTGTTGCATCGTTGTGAACGAAAACAATATGCAAACAACGTGTCAAAAGACCAGTGGCGATTAACAGAAAAAGGAGCTGCGACAGCTTCAAGAGTTGTCCGCAACCACCGGTTGTGGGAGGTGTACCTCATAACGTACGCAGATATTGCACCTACACATGTAGACAGGGATGCTGACATGATCGAGCATGTCTTAGGAAAAGAGTTAGTGCATAAACTAGAAGCTCTACTTGAACAATCTTCGATTCCACAAAGTCCACACCCAATTGGGGCAGGCGTATGACTTGGTCAATTATTGATACTTGGATCGTAATTATTGGCGCACTCTGCGCTGCTGGTTGTGCGATTCCCGGAACGCTCTTGGTACTGCGTCGAATGAGTTTGATGGGCGATGCAATTAGCCATACGGTACTTCCGGGGATTGCTATTGCATTTTTGATTACAGGAAGCCGAGACCCAACTGCAATGTTGCTAGGCGCAGTGATCGTTGGGCTGCTAACGGCGTTTCTCGTACAAGCAATTCAAACACTTGGAAAAGTAGAAATCGGCGCCTCCATGGGAATTGTGTTTACAGTGCTGTTTGCATTTGGACTTGTGTTGATGCGGCAAGCGGTAGACCACGTCGATATTGATCCCGACTGCGTACTATATGGTTCGATAGAACTTGCTTGGTTTGACCAAGAGCCCGGTGGCAATGGGATACCGCGTGGAGCAATCGTAAACAGTGTAATGTTTATTGGTAACCTCATAATAATGCTTCTGTTTTATAAAGAATTTAAGATCACTTCTTTTGATCCTGCTCTTGCAAAATCGCAAGGTGTGCAGCCATCGTTCATGCACTACATGTTAATGACAATGACAGCAACAACCGCAGTGGCGGCGTTTGAAACAGTTGGATCAATTTTAGTTGTTGCCATGTTCATCGTTCCTCCAGCAACAGCGTACTTACTTACGAATAAATATGGAGTTATGTTTATACTCGCTATTGGATTATCAATCATTGCAGCAGCACTTGGTCATGTTGCTGCGATCACAGTCCCGACTTGGTTTGGATTTTCGGGCACAAGTACCGCAGGCGCAATGGCGGTGCTCACGGGTTGCTTGTTTATCTGTGCTTGGATTGCATCGCCAAGCCAAGGAATTGTTGCAAAGATGTTGCATCGAATTACAGTTCGTTTACTCGTTGTTCGTGAAGATGTTTTAGGTGTTCTGTGGCGATTAGAAGAGCGAGGGCAACATACATTGAGTCACATGCAACTCTCAGAGGCCATTGGCTCAACACGATTGACGATTAGAGTTGCATTACTAGTACTGCAAAAGAAAAATGCTGTGACAAAAGATGCTTCGAGGTGGGCACTTACCGACGAGGGCAGAACGAGGGCTACGACACTAGTTAGAGCTCATCGTCTTTGGGAAGTGTACTTGGATAAACACTTTCCGCAAGATACGCATCAATTGCACCAGTCCGCATCACGCTTGGAGCATATTACAACTTCGTCCATGCAATCATCTCTTGGAGATGCAGATGAAGATCCCCACGGGAGCAGAGTGCCAACTGACGAATGAAGTAGAAGGTGTTATGCTGCTTGCATGAAGATAACCCTTATAATTCTTAGCGCCTTCTTTTTGATTTCATGTTCCATGTTCTCCAAAGATACGGGCGAAGTTATTTCTAAACCCCTTACTGCAGTCGACAGCAATCGTAAGGTTGTCCTTCCGCAGGGTCATAGTTTCAGAATCGTTTTGCCGAGCAACCCAACGACAGGGTACACATGGAAGGCTGTAGTCGATAATCCAAAAGTGGTTACAGTTGTTTCAAGTAAATTCGATGCTGACTCAAGCGGGCGCATTGGTGTTGGAGGCGAAACCACATGGGTTCTTATGACTAGAAACAAGGGGGACGCTACCTTATCCTTTTCCTACCAGAGATCGTGGGAAGATGATATTCCACCAACCCGTGTAGTAGAGTTTTTATTGAGCGTTCGTTAGTGCGGTTTGGTATATATTTTCGTAGCCCGCAGCAACGGTATCGGAATCGAGCCAGCCTAGAATGTGTTTTCTTCCTTTTGCTCCGAGCTCCTTGCGAAGAGTGTTGTCAGAAGTCAGCGTAGCGATTGCATCTGCGAATGCAGT
>JACNLR010000050.1 GCA_014381385.1 Planctomycetota bacterium
GTTATAAGTTCTCGACGTACGCAGCGTGGTGGCTTCGCCACGCGATCACGCGTGCAGTCGCAGATCACGCTCGCACAATTCGCGTCCCCGTACATATGGTCGAAACGATGTCCAAACTTCGTGGTATCCAAAAACGTCTTCTTCAAGAAATTGGTAGAGAGCCAACACTCGAAGAAATCGCAGAAATTGCTGATATGTCAATCGAAGAAACAAAACGTGTCATGAAAATATCGCGGCACCCAATCAGCCTCGACCGCCCTGTTGGCGAATCTGAAGATTCACAATTTGGTGACTTTATCGAAGACGAGCGTCAGCATGCGCCATCCGAAACAGCAACAAGTGAAATGCTTCGTTCTAGAATTAATGATGTGTTAAAAACGTTGACATACCGTGAACGAGAAATTCTTAAACTACGGTACGGAATTGGCGATGGTTACACTTATACACTTGAAGAAGTTGGTCGAATATTCAAAGTGACTAGAGAACGTGTTCGGCAGGTTGAGTCTAAGGCGATTCGCAAACTGCAACATCCAGTTCGCCGCCGCCGCCTTTCGAGTTTCATCGATCAGAACGAAGAAACTAGCGAGTAAACAACTCGGCAAGGCCAGCGTTACTAGACGAGTTAATCAAGAAATTGCGTTGAGTTGCGTGAGTAAGGAATCGATATGCTCCTCGTCAGTCCAAATGACCCACCCCATTTGGCCAGAGAGTGACACTGCTTCAATTGCAGTGATATTTACATGTACGTTTGCGACCTTTTCGAGGACACGGATAAAATCACCACCTTCCTCTGACGAGCGGACATGTATGGCTACTTCTTCTTCAACTCTGAGCTCTGCAGACAAGGAAAAATCTCTAAACTGTGCATCACGTTCTGCAATACACCGCATTGTAGAAGTGCTGTCATCGTTGCTTCGAGCCCATAGCGATTGGAGCGAAATATCTGCAGCGCGTAGTCTGTTCGCTAAACTTAGAAGTATTCCGGGTGTATCAGGAAGTGTAAATCGAAAAATAGTACATTCTGTCGCATGGACCATAATGGATAGGTTACTCGCATACTCCCCAAGCGGCAATAACCGCAAGTAAATCTGGCGTGTCCACAGTACCGCTACCGTCTAGGTCTGCTTCGCTATCTGTCAATCCCCACTCACCAACGACAAAGAGTAAATCATTTACCCCCACAACGCCATCTTCATCGAAATCCTCTGCGCAGCCAGAATTACAAATGGAGCCATCTCCGCATTGCGTCATCTCGCCAAACCAGGCTCCTCCAACTGCATCGCAATCCGTTTCGACAAGGTCTAAACACCAGTCAGCGCCACAACAAGCACCAGAAGGTTGTGGGCACGCTGTTGTTTCGCATAGAGTGCCATCTCCCTGAAAAGACCCTGCGACTGCTACGCAATCGTCAGGTGAAATTGGACCAATACATGCGCCATTTGGCAAACAGCAGGCACCATCTGGAAAGCACGTCGTTGTTGCACAAATCGTACCTTCTCCCATATGTACCCCTCCAACGGTGTTGCAATTCGTCAGATCAAAGTCAACACATTGCCCAGTAGAGGCAATGCAGCACGCGCCAATCCCTGAACCGCAGACGTACGTTGCACAAGTTGTACCAGAGTCGGCAGCATCTCCACCAAATATCTCACATTCACTTGGAATTAAATCTTGGCACGAATCGTTACTAAAACAACAGGCAATAGGGTCAACGGAACAATTAACCGGTGTATACGAAGAGCGAAGAAGCCAATCGCCACTTGGCGTACAGAGGTTTGGGAAATCTTGAAACGTAAACCATCCCGAGCCACAAACGCAAAAAGAACCGCTCACGGCGTTAATCCAGTTTTCATTTGGAAAATCTAATCCGCTTGTGTCTGTGCACGGAAATGCGTTTCTATTTTGAGGTGGCGAAGAAATGCAAGGGTTTCCAGGTTGATTATGTTGGTCGATTCGAAATGCTATTGAATATGAATTCATGCCACTTTCGTTATAGATATATATTTGATCTGGATCTTGTGGATCTACCGAGACGGAAATAATGATACCGTTTGTCCCAGGTGGCATGACTAGGTGTGGCAGGATAACGTCGTCGCTAGAATAGCTTGCAACCTGTATACCATTTGCAGGTGTTCCGTCCCAAACTGAGATGGACCAGTGCGTTGTCGTCTCGACAATTGCGTTGCTTGTTCCGAACAACACTTCCATGACATCTACCTTTATCGGGAACGATTCCGCAGGAACGCTGTAGGTGGCACCAAGTGATTCACCTTGAGCAAAACCAGCTTGCAAAATATAGGCGCCATCACCGAAATCACTGTCAGTGAGCGCAACTGGAACTTGTGGGCAACCGCCGACCATTCTTGCGTTCTTTTTATTGGTGGTCTTGAATGTAGCCTTAAGGGAGGTCGGAGTGGTGTAGGTCACCGGTGTAGGGTCTAACCTAGATTCCTGCGAAGCAATTGCGGGTACGCAAGCGAATAAAAGAAGCGGTAATGTAAAAATCAGTTTTGTATACATAGAATTCCTTCTCCACCCGCTCTGTAATTATGCCTCTAATGGAGAGGCAAGTCAAGAAGAAATACAGGAATTCGAGTTCAATGCAGCATCAAGTGCTAGCAATAGGTGTGATGGTTCAAGCAGACGACCCTTGCCAACGGTTTTACATGCTTGCCACCCTTCGTCAGATTCTAATACGGTAAAGCCATCTTGCTTCAATGTGTGTATATTTCGTTGCGTCGCAGGCTGGCTGAGCATCGTCGCATTCATAGAAGGTGCTAGAAGTACGGGGGTATTCTTCCTGTCAATTGCAGCAAGGACAAGGCTAACGGGATCATCGGCCATGCCAGTTGCAAGTTTGGATAGCATATTCATAGTGCAAGGTGCAACAAGTAAAGCGTGTGCATTTTTTGCAAGTCGAATATGTTGCGGATCGTGCCCTTCTAGAATGGCAAATGGGCTATCGAAGACGGCTCTACCTGTGAGTGAAGAAAAGGTGAGTGGAGCAATAAACTTAGTTGCAGCTGCAGTCATTAAAACGTCAACCCTAGCTCCACTTTGGACAAGTGTACTTACAAGATCAGCAGTTTTGTAGCACGCTATTCCGCCCGTTACACCAATAATAATATGGCGTCCATCAAATGAGGGACTATTTGTCATCTTGCTTTGCGCCGACTGCTGCCTTTGACTCAAAGCCAGATTCGGAATAATCAGCAGTTATCTTATCTTCCATAATTTCAGCAATAACCACTTCAAGATCTGTGCGACCGTTGCGTTCAACAAGTGGTCGAGCACCATCTATCATAAGTTCTCGTAATCGGTGTTGAATTAGGGCTGTTAACTTAAACCTACCACCACACTTACGTACAATTTCATCACTTCGAAGGGCTTCAATCATTGGTAAAATCTCCTCGCGTTTATAGAATATGGCCTAATCCGATTGGCGCAATTCTTGGGCGAATTGGAGATTATACCCCATTACGGATAGTTTGTCACTTTCTATGCAGTGTATGCTTTGTTACACTCCTCGATTCCCCCTCAGGTTAGGCATAAAGACACATGAAGCGAGTACTAACACCAAAACTCAGACGGATAGGCTTACGGCTCGGATTCGAACGTGATTGGTACCTGTACATCGTCGCTGCAGTTATCGGGGTGTTTATGGGTCTCGCTGCAGTTGGGTTTATCTTGCCTCTGCGCCAAACAGAGCACTTTGCAAAAATGCTTCAGGGATCAGAATCTCTTTGGATTCTCGTTCTTCTTGGACCTGCTGCTGGTGGATTAATAACAGGGATTTTAATCAAACTCTTAAGGCATGAAGGTGTGGGTCCCGGTGTTACCTCCGTCATTTATGCTGTGCAGAGGAAAAAAGGGAAATTGTCATGGCGAATAGGGCTTCGCAAGTGGCTAGCATCTACCGCAACAATTGCCTCTGGTGGTTCAGCAGGAGCCGAGGGTCCAATTGTAACTATTGGTGCCGTAGTTGGTTCCAATATTGCAAAAGTTTTAGGTACAGGTTCGCAACACACGGGCACACTCCTTGGATGCGGCGCAGCCGCGGGGTTGGCTTCTGTTTTCAACGCCCCTATTGCAGGCATATTTTTTGTGATGGAAATATTGCTTCGCGATTTTTCATTGAAAACATTTACGCCAATTGTAATTGCAGCTGTCGTTTCATCTGCTACAACGCAAGGCATACTAGGTGACGCAGCCCTGTTTGGGGTTGGCGAAGGGTTTTTCCGAGACGGTTTAGCATTTAGTGTTCCTCAAATTCCGACCTATCTCGTATTAGGTCTGGCGTGTGGCTTACTTGGCGCATTATTCGTTCGTTCTTTAGATAGCACTGAAAGATTCTTTAGTTCCTTGCCTGTTCCAATATATGTCCGCCCGTTCCTTGGTGCACTTCTTTTGGGCGCTCTTGGATTTGCTGTTTTTTGGTTGATGTCGAGTGACACTGTGCCAAAGTTCTATGGCAACGGATACCCGATGATCGATACGATAATTAATCCTTCCACCTATTTTACGAACGGTGAAGATAACGTATTGAAAGATGCCGCTCCACTTTTGCTCGGGCTTGCTGGTCTTGCACTCATCAAACTTGTAGCTACAAGCATAACTGTTGGTTCAGGAGGTGCTGGCGGATTATTTGCGCCTTCACTTTTTATTGGTGCAGCAACAGGTGGATGCATCGGATTTATCGTCCATTATTTTGGCTGGTTCCCAAACACATCTCCAGCGTATTTTGCGCTTGTAGGAATGGCAGCTATGGTGGCAGCAACGACGCATGCTCCGCTGACTGCAATTTTAATTGTGTACGAAGTGACGCAAAGTTACGATGTAATTTTACCGCTGATGTTCGCAGCGGTAGTAAGTACTGTTGTAGCTCGTTTTGTTTGCACGGATAGCGTCTATACATTCAAACTTTCACGCCTTGGAGTCCGCTTAGGAGCATTAAGTGACCTAACGGTGTTACGTAGACTTACGCCCGAAGATGTCCTGATCGAAAAGGCGACAATAGTACGTCAGACTGATTCTGCGCAAACACTTGTCGATTTGCTTGAAGAAACTGGGACATCGGATTTCGTTGTTATAGACGAACATGAGAAATATTGTGGTATGGTTACAGCGGCAGATTTGCGAGCTGCCCTCGTATATCGCGAAGCTATCCCACTTCTTCAGGTGTCTGAATTGCAGCGATCAGATTTACCAATTGTAAGTAATGAAGAAACATTAGACCTTGTTCTAGATAAATTCTCTCGCAGTGATGTCCAATCGTTAGCATTAGTGAAGATGCAAGGCGAAATCTCTGGGCTTATCACAAGAGCCAATCTCATGAAGCGCTATCAGACCGCGCTAAATCAGGATGTGAACTGATGTTTCCAATAGGCAATTCATTTCCAAGAGCGTATAGAGTGACCCTAAAAAAAGATTTTTCTACTATTTTTTCAACTGGCGTTCGGCGTACTTTTGGTCCTCTTCTTTTTCATGTGTCTGAAAACACAATCGGGCATTCCCGCCTTGGATTGTCAATACCTAGACGCGTTGGTAATGCTGTGATGAGAAATAGAATAAAACGTCGATGCAGAGAAGCATTTCGCCAGTCAAAAGATGTTCTCCCTGCTGTTGATATCATTATCACAGTAAGACCGCACGATGAACTTTCGCTTGATGGATATACACAATTGCTCTTGAAAGCTGTCGAATAATGAAACAGGTTTTTTCTTTTGCTGCACTGCTTGCGATTGGGTTTGTCCGTTTGTATCAGGTGACGCTTCGACCAATAATGGGTGGCCACTGCCGCTTTAGACCAACGTGCTCAGAATATGCCATTGCATCCATTACAAAATATGGGGTATGCAGGGGAACTTTGAAATCAATCTATAGAATCTTACGGTGCAATCCTTGGGGCGGTTGTGGATACGACCCGCCTTGATGGATACTTTGATTTGTAAACGGATTCGTAGTACTACTTGCGGTCGATAGTACTCGCTGGAGTATTACTTTTGGATTCTTCTTCAGCTTTTTTGGCTTCAATAGCCATTCTCTGTCGCCAAGCATCGAGCCCTGGGGGTTGCGGGAATGCATCGTCAAAAGATCGAACTGTGCTTAGAGGGTGGTTTTTATACTGGGTCATTAGACGTGGGCCAATTCTGTCGTAAACGCGAGGACGAAGCCCTTGTTCCAGTCTATCGACACCGGACCAAATTGCCATTCGTTCTTCTATTGGCACCGTTGGGTCAACCATAAGCTGCTCAAAAGTGATTTGTGCGCTCGATTCAAGTGCACCAATAAGATCCTTTACCCTACCTGTGCCAAACTTGGTTGTGTAATTGTTGTAATCGTTATTTTTAAATTCATTTGTCACTTGGTGCGCAAATTTCAAAGCCTCATGAAACACTTCAGGACGATTTTGCCCAATACCAACACGGTAACCGTATCGTAGTGCAGAGGAAACATCACTTATAGCAACAGCCGGAAGTCTTTCGTACTCACCCTTGGCTCGGTCTCGCACCCACACATCAAGCGGGACTTTATAAACATTATTAGGTGGTATAGCGCCAGTTCCAAAATATTGATCAAGTTTGTTGAGGAGCGTCTGTGCTCTATCTAACTCACCCTGTCTATATTGTTCTCGTACTGCAAAGCCGAGGAAGTTGCGCATAAAAGTTGTAAAGGTGTCGCTGCCAGCGCCTTGGACAAAGAAATGTTTTTTGTACAATTCGTTCCAGAGACCATCTCGATTCTCGTCACCTATGACAGCATCGATAAATCTTGGATCTGGAAATCTCCCCGGGACTTCTTTTGAGAATGGGTCATACGAAATGCGTCCTGATCGCGCTAGAGATTGCAATGCCTGTAGTTGCACGCGATCTGTATTAAGAATTTTATAGACATCTTCTGATTTAAATCGGCCTTTGCCAACCTCAGCACCCCTTCTTGCCCAGTAAAACGCATGCGCTTGCGGATGACGCCAATCAAGTGGGCCCCCTACTTTCGTATACTCGTACATCAACTGAGGATCCATATTGTAATTGTCTTTGAGAACTTGTTTACGGTAAGTCGCAAGCAATAACTTCCACGCTGCAGAGTATTTTGGGTCTTTGTATAACAAATCTAATTGATTGAAATAAGGAGATTGAGAGCGAAGTGAAGCTTCTAAACCAGTTTCACTTGCAACAAGAGAGTGTTGGTGGATTGAATCAAGTTGAGCTATTTGTGCTAACAATCGTTCTGGCGATAGTGTACTTTCTTCGTAGTCCAAAGAACTTTGCTCAAGTTGGTCAAGCAGTTCTTCAAGAATCGGCAACTGCCGAATAGCTTCTTGGGTAGTTCTGGGAGCGTCAGCAATCTCTTTCATCCAGAGCACTCGGTCATTCCAACTGTCTGGTGGTTCGCCAAGTATATTGTGCCACCGCTCTGCAAGTTTACGCTTGTAGTACAAATGTGCATCGTCTGAATTGCCATTTAACTTGTGCATGAAAAAGAAGGCAAGTTCTTTATGGAGAACCATATCATCTGGATTTGCGCGTAAGCCTTTCTCGCGCAATAGACGTATGCCTTCATTGACCCACTCCCAGCGTTCCTCAATAGTATGGGTTGCAACAGATATGTTGTACGCCATATTGTGTGCATGGAATACCCATACCTGCGGGAATCGGGGTTGGAGTTTTGTGATGAGTTCTGCATCTGCCATGACTTCAAAATAGAGACCATCGCGTTGCATCTGTTGAATTTTTATCCATAGATAATCAACAAGAAGACCTCGCAATGCACCAATCGACATGCCCACAGTATTCACCCAATCAGGAGCGCCATCGACAACGTTGTTTGTATATCTGAGGGTGTTTACTTCAGCTTCTTCAAGAATAGTTGGTAGCATTGCGCCGCCCATGGTAAGTGAGGTAGCAGCAACGAAAGCAGAGGACAATTGAATGACACGGTCACGTTTCATTTACTCTATCCGCCGCTTCCGCTGTAAATGGCTAATTGACGTTTCTTGAGAACGTACGTCCCAATGCCTAGCGCTAGCCCAGACCAGAGAATTCCAATAGTGATGATTCCCTTAAATACGGATGCCCACGAGACGAGCATGCCATTGACAAGTTGGTCTGTTGGGCGTTGTGCACCAAAACCATCAAGAGCGTATACCATCGCAGTGGCAATACTTCTGATGACGTTTTCAAATGTCCACTGTATGATTTGTCCGACATTGCTGAAATCAACACCTGAAGTTGGCGGTGGTATGTATCCTTGTAAAGCAGTGGATAAATAGGGCGCGAGTGTCCCACAAACAAAAATGGTTAAGGTCACGAGACATGCGACAGGGAAACTTAAAAACGTTGAAGCAGCAAGAGCGATTGCAGCAAGAAATGCTAACTTAATCCAAAGGACAAGCATCGCTCTAAAAAAGTTAGGTTCGAAATCGCCGACTCTATACAGCAACTTAATGCCGCCCTTGTCAAAACTCAGAGCACCCATGCCACGATCAGACAGCGGAGGCAAGTGTAAATTAAATATTGATATCTCAAGGACGCCTTCGTCGTTAATGAGGTACGCAGGAACCATAGTGACGTGTGTCATCGTTGGTATATAGGTGATGATATGACTTGTCGTTGAATCGTTGTTGTACATCAAGCCAGCTTCAAAGGTTTCGTGTTCATCTGATTGGGCGATATGAAAACGATATTTAAATGCAAGCGGAGTCCCCATTGCTTTTGCGTGTTGTAATCCTTCGAACCGATAGGTTTGTGAGGACACTTGCTCTCCACGTTTTGGGGGAATAGATCGTTGTTGAGCCAGAAATTGTTCTTGTAAATCTTCACGTAACTTTTTACGAAGTGGCAGTTGAATCGATTTGTTTTCCCGTAAATCTTCATCAAGTTCAACTGCTTGATCAACCCGAAGTGAGAGTTGTTCTTCTGTTAAAGTTGTATAGACTGGCTGGGCTTCAATTCTCGCGGTTAATATTTCTTCTTCGACTGCAATGCGGTCAAGCTCTCCTTGCATGCCATCTGCAACTGGTGCGGAACGTAGATACTGCAGGTAGACAAAAACAGAAACACTAGCGATAGTTAATATTGCTAAATTCAATGAAAGTACACCAACCCACTTTCCAAGTAAGTACCCAATTTTACTCACGGGCTTGGTGAGTACTTGCCAAATTTGTCGGTCACGAATTTCGAATGCAACTGTTGCACAACAGAGAAATACAGTTAAAAAAGCAGCAATACTGAAAGTGACACCAAGTGAACGGCTTAGCAATGTTTGAATGCGGTGCCGCAGCGGTGACGCTGGGTCCAGCATAATTGGGACGAGCGGTAGTAGCACGAGGAGTATCATCAAAAATGCAATTGAGAGTCGGGTTCTCGTTGATTCGAGCAAGACACCCCTTGCTACAGTAGTCACCTGATTAGGAGCACGAAGTAGAAGCATCAAAATCGTAATGAGAAGGTGATAACTAAAACCTAAAATGCACATGCCAGCTACTGCAATTGAAATTTTGGGAGCACCAATCCATAGAAAGAAATACCAAGATGAACTGCCAATAACGAGTGCATAGAGGAGAGCTGGAAACAAGCCTAGCCAGATCGCAGCAATACCCCAGACAAGAGTAATGCAAGCAAGTACCCAAATCATACTGGGATTGATGAGAAGCCATGAAGGTATCCAGCGCGGAATGCTATTTCGAAGAACAAGAGATGTGACTCCAGCGGGATCAATAACATCGCCATTGTCTGCAAGGATGTTAAAATTCTTTAGTCTCTCATCACCAAACGGAACCTCATTGATGAGGATGAAGCCCGTCTCTTCTAACTGTTGCGCAGCGATACCAAGTTCGTCACCTGTAAGAATTTCGAATATATCATGTCGATTATTGTGTAACGCGTATGTGCTTCTAAGTACAGGCACAGCAATCACTGCGACGAGAAGAACAAAAATAATAGTTAATGCAATTCGAGAGGAGCCTTTTTGTTGCCAGACATGGAACTTGTGGTGAATTTCGAGAAGTGTTTTCACTGGGAATCCTGTGATTCATTATCAGCATTGTCGTTGAGTAAAGAATCAATGACTGATTTGTCTGCACCCCCTGGAGCTTTCATTGGCTCAACTTGTTCAGTAGACCTTGTTGACAGGTCATCAGT
>JACNLR010000227.1 GCA_014381385.1 Planctomycetota bacterium
GGTTTTACAAACCCACGACAATGCTGCGCACTCGCTTGGCGAACTTGCTGAAGAACTTGCAAACGACCTAGAATCTATGCGCCAACAACGCGCTGCCTCTGGATCGCGACTTCACCTTCTTCAAGAGATGCAACATGCACGAGAAGGGCTTACCGATGCAGTGAAACACGTGTTAGATAATCCCGACAAATTCCCTCAGATAAAAGGCATGCTCGGCGATGCGATAGATGCAAATCATGCTGACGCTCATCTCGTTGAAATTGCTCTTGGTCAAAATGTACAACTACTCCTCGTAGAATCTGACGAAGCCATCGCCGAAGTAGAAGAAGCGCTTGGCAGCGTATACGGTCGTGTTGGACTTTTACCTATGAACGCTAGTAATGACAACGCGAGTCTTGCACACAATCCTGCCACTGCCCTACTCTCTCTTATTCAAATTTCCGATTATGCAAAACATGCTGCTGCAAAAGTATTAGGCAGAACCGCTGTTGTAAAAACAATGCAAGCCGCAATTGAATTACGCAGTCAAATGCCAGGCTGGCGTTTTGTAACACACGACGCAGAGCTCCTAGAGCCAGACGGCAGAATCTTTGTCGGCAAAACAACTGCTGGAGACCAAAAGGGTTGGCTCACTCGGCGGATTGAAATTAATGCACTCACAATTGAATGCAACGCCCTTGACCAACAGATTGAGCAGCGCCAAGGCCAACTTAGCGATCTGCTTGACGAAAGTGAACAAGCTAAACAACAGCAACGAGACTCGGCAACCCGCGTACGCACTGCTAGAAATTCAGTCGTTGAACATGAGTATCACATTGAACGAATTGATGGCGACAAGCAAAGGTGCATCAGGCAAGTCCACGTACTGACTGAGGAGTTTGAAGAGCTTTCAAGTAGAATTACAAAAAGCCAACAACAAAGTAAAGAAGCAAAACAAAAGGCTGATGAAATTTCTTCTTTCGTTACGCAACTCTCTACAGACCGTACTAAAGAACGTGCCAATCTAGACGAATGCCTCTCCCACTCCGAATCAACCTCAGAGCAACTCACCGCTGCACGAGTTGATCTTGGGCAAGTTGGCGAGAAACACGAAGCCGACCGAAGAGAGCTTCGACACATTGACGCCACTTTTGAAGAATCTACGAGGCAACGAACGCTTCTTCAAGATCAAGTAGCAAGGCGACTTGTTCAATTTGAACAATTTGAAGCTTCAAAACAAGAAAGCCAAGATGAAATTGAACGATGCAGAACTATTGCTTCTCAGTGCAAACTAGAACTAGATGCTTACAACGAAAAATTGGAAGTGGCAGATGCAAACGTCGAACAATCCGCTATTACGCTCCAAGCAAGTCGCGAGTTAGGCGAACGGCTAGTCCGCGATTTTCATGCACTTGAGTTAAGCAGGCGCGAAGCGGAAGTCAAAAGAGAAAATCTTGAAGAACGGAGTCTCGAAGAACTAGAAATAGATGTTTCCGTTTCATACGATGCTTGGAAAATGAATTCGGATGACGAGACTCGACCCTCCCAGAATAGAGAGGAAATGGAAGAAGAAGGCGAGGTACTGAGACTTGAAATCAAAAAACTCGGAAACGTAAACCTAGACTCCATCCAAGAAGAAGTAAATCTTGAGGAACGTAATGTTGACCTAGCACAACAAGTTATTGATATTGATACTTCAGTCGAATCACTAACCACCCTGATTCAAGAACTAGAAGAATGCAGTAAAACTAAATTTGAAGAAACGTTTAACTTAATCCGAGAACATTTTTCAGGCCCACAGGGCATGTTCCGTAAAATGTTCGGCGGAGGCAGCGCTGACATCATGATGCTACCCGACGAAGATGGAAACGTTGACTTGCTTGAAGCAGGTATAGAGATCAAGGCGAAACCTCCAGGTAAAAAACCTAGAGTTATCTCGCAACTCAGTGGTGGCGAACAAGCGATGACTGCAGTTGCGCTATTGCTTAGTATTTTCAAAGCGAAGCCATCACCATTCTGTATCCTTGATGAAGTTGATGCTGCGCTTGATGAAGCAAACACACAACGCTTTGCAAGATCCCTGCACCACTTCTTAGTAGACAGTCACTTTATTGTGATTACCCACAAGAAACGAACAATGATGGAATGCGATAAATTGTATGGTGTAACGATGCAGGAACGTGGAGTGTCGAAACATGTTGCAGTTACAGTAGACGAAGTCGGCAACAAAGGTGAGATTGCTACTTCAGCGCATGAACGAAGCCGTGCGGTTGAGATTCCACTCGTTGAAACGAATACTACTCTTGGGCTCCCGAACCCACCAGTCAGCACAGCCACGCCTCAATAGCATCCCAGACAGTCGTTAGTTGTGACGAGGGTGCGCCATCAATAGGAAATGGGTTAGGTGTATTAAAGACATGGTTACCACCTTGAACACGAACGAGTGTTGCGTTCTTTGCTGCAGTTGCGATGTCTACAGCACAAGAAACATCTACAGTTGGATCAATCTCTCCGTGCAAGATAAGGACCTGTGGTTCTATTGATGCAGAAAGTGCTAGGATGTCATGAGACGGAGGGTCATCTAGTTGCTCCTGCAAAAAGGGTAATCCCACATGAAGCATCTGGTCGGTTCTTGACGAGGGAGATTCAATAAAACCATGTTTCAAAAGAGTCACTTTGGATTCTTCCGCTAAATAATTGCATGCAGATGGCGCAGAAAGAGAGACAACTCCAGCAACATCTACTTCCCCTCGGCCCACTGCGAGTAAACAGGCGGTACCACCACGCGAATGGCCAAGCAAGTACAAGGGTAAACCGTCCTCTGCAAATGAAGCGCAAAGTATTTTCAAATCTTCTACTTGGGTATTCCATGTCGCATTTTTGAATAAATCAGGACGTTCAAACGGGCCATCGCTACCGAGCATACCAGAGTGTGAGAAGTTAAAACGATGCGCACGATAGCCAAGAGTTGCAAAGTGTTCTGTAAGCCAAGGAAACATACCGTAGTCTTTGTAACCCTTAAACCCATGGGCAAGTAAAACAACGCCTTTGGGTTTTCCATTTGGTAAATGCGTAGTGCCGTGAATACTTTCACCGCTGCACCCTTTAACTTCCCAATCGAGCGTATTCATGGTTCTATTTTCACCACTTAGAGAAACTGTATCTAATTAGCAGGGATAACAAGCAAGTCGCCGATTTGCAAGCGATCTGGATCTATCCAAGGATTCGCCGCAACTATCAGCGAGTATTTATTCGCTTCGTTGTAATAATCTATTGCTATAGAACTTAATGTTTCGCCTGAAACAACGCGATGTGTATTCTTTCCGAGAACTTCCGGTAAACTTGAAACGGTGGGTTCTTGCGGTTTCATTTTGGGCTCTGGCATTCTTAACGTACGCCCGGGCATGATTGTACTTGGGTCAGCAATGTCGTTTAGGTTCGCAATTGCAACCCACATCCTATAACTGCCTAACTCTCGAGATGCTATCTCGCCAAGAGTTTCACCCTCTCGAACAGTGTATAACTTCGTTTCTTTGGCTATTATTTTTTGTGGCTCGAGCATTCGCTCTTCTGATTCATTTGTTGGAGCAACTTCTACTCCAATTTCTACAGTTTCAACAGTTCCCACAGTACTATCTCTCAGCGGTATGTCTTGCATAGATTCTGATGTCAAGTCTGCTGCAACTGGCGGGAATCCTAAACTCACAAGTTTATGCAACTCTCCTTCATCGCCAAACATAGTAGGTCTACTCTTTTGCGAGGCAGTTGGTTGCGCAATACTCGATTGTGGAGGTGTCATACCGTAAAAGACGACTAGGGATGCTAGAAGAAGAACACAGATTGATACGATTGCTTTGCTTGTTCCGGACATAATAGAAGCCCTCCTTGGCATCTATAGATATGTTCGGTTAGCAAGCGCGATTTTCTTGAAAACTCCTGTTTTGAAGGAGTCTAACACGCTGCAACCCAACTTGCGATTTGGTTACTCGTTTGAAGGTGTAGGTTTAGGGGAATGGCCCTTAAACACAAATGGTGCTGCAATCGCAACAGAACTGTACGTACCTACGAATATACCAATGATCAATGCAAACGCGAATGGACGAATGCCACCTCCACCAGCCCAGTAAATAATGAGAACTGCAATAAGTGTCGTCACAGATGTCAAAACGGTCCGGCTAATAGTCTGATTGATAGAATTGTTTACAATTTCTTGCGTCGGCAGTGGGCGTTTACCACGGTTTTCTCGAATTCGATCAAGGATAACAATCGTATCGTTCAAGGAGTACCCAATCACTGTCAACAACGCTGCTATAACACCAAGGTCAATCTGGAATGCCTCAATTTTCAGGTTTTGGCTGAAAAACGTAATGTTAGCGACGTAGCCCGCAAGCGCTAGAGCACCCAGCGTCACCAACACATCGTGGAGTAATGCAACTATTGCAGCAATTGAATACCGCAACGAACCAAACCGGAACCAGATATAAGCAAGAATTCCAAGCAACGACAACACAACCGCAACAATTGCGTTCGCCTTCATTGTTTCTGCTATCTGCGAGGAAAAACTACTGACTTGTTCAAGTGATTGCGGTTGGGAAAGCGCTGTCGATATGAGATCCCATTCATTTGATGCAACCTTATCATCAACAACTTCAGGGTTATTCTTAAAGTAATTCATGTCTGGGTCATAGACCGCAACAGCAATAGATTTGTATCCATCGCCCTCGCCACGCTTCACGCCGAATATTTCAACTTCACGTCCACCAGCATCGCGAGCATATTCCGGCTGTTGGCGCATACGATCAATTCGTTTCCGGATGTCGTCCAGTGTTGTAGTAGGTGATATATCATCAACAAGTAAAAGAACGCCGCCTTTGTAATCAGAGATATCCCCACGTGCAGTCGAACTTATAAGTGCACCTAGTGTGGTCGCATTCTGTGGTATCGGCTGGGTGTACTTTTCAAACGAAGTCGTACCAACACCTGTAAACGCAAGAGCTGGTGGAACATCTAAATCAACGCCAAACGCGTTGGTAATTGCTTCAACTACAGTAGCTGTTACAACTGCGTCGTCTTTGATACCCGGAGGATTTGATACCTTAATTTGGAATCCATCTGAAACTACTCGGCCATTCGCATCGACTTGCGCTTCGCCAATTGTGAGCACAGTAGCACCGGCAAGTTCTGCAAGAATGGTATCTTTTTGCGAGTCACCGGTGCTCGATAAACCAATAGCATGCACGCGTGATTCAACGGAGTCTTCGCCTGTATGAATAAGCAGAAGTCGACCATCTTGGACAGTCTTTGTCCGCATCGTCATCGAAACACCACCCCGAAATTCTGTGTCAAGCATCGTAACGCCGCGATTTAGCAGTAAAAAGACCGAGATGCCACAGACTACAAAACTGAGCACCCAGAATAGTTTTCGCAGGCTCACCCAGTCAATTGCTGGGTGCAAAAACCTTGAAACTGCGGGTACAACTGTTGGGAGCATTGGCAGATTTCTTCTACCAAGTACATCCGTATATATCTTGAAGATAGCACGCGTCACAAAGAGTGAAGTGAAGAGCGTTGCAATAATACCAATTGAAAGAGTAACAGCAAAACCTTTAACTTCTGTCGTTGCAGTTCTGTACAAAACGAAACAAACAATCAAGTTAGTCAAGTTAGCATCGATAATCGTGGAGTACACTTTGCTGTATCCCTCGCGAATTGCTTCGCGTAAATCTTTAGCGCCAGCCCGTAACTCCTCGCGAATTCGTTCGTAAATCAACACGTTAGCGTCAACTGCCATACCCATAGTCAAAACGACACCTGCTAAACCCGGAAGTGTGAATGTCCCATCAATCATTGCCATAGTGCCAAAGATGAGGAGCCCATTTGCTAGCAATGCAAAGTCCGCAACGAGGCCTGCTGTCATGTAGTACAGCAACATGAATAACATCACAGCAATTACTGACCATCCAAGAGCAGACATGCCTCGGTTAAGATTGTCAACGCCGATGGTTGGACCAATAATGTTCACCGCTATTGGATCATTGCTCAACCGAGCTTCAAGGGAACCAGCAGCAAGAACGCGTAGTAAATAATTTATTTCACTCTGTGAGAAACTACCAGTGATTTGTCCTTGACCATTGATTTGCGAATTTAAGTTTGGAGCAGTGTATACCTGTCCATCTAGAACAATAGCCATCGGTTCGTTGACGTGTGGACCTGTCATTCGCCCCATCTTGCCACCGCCCGAACCATCAAGCCTAAAGGCAATCGCGGGCCTCCCAAACTGGTCAGATGATTGGTAAGCACTCGTCACAGACCATTTGCTTCCATTCTTGTGCGTCATGCTTCTGGCGTTGTCATTGTACAAAAGCAAATACACAGACCCATCGTATTCTGCGGCTTCTAAGGAACGAGAAGAAAGAAATGCCTGAGGATTTGCAATGAGTGAAGCAAGCTGTGCGGGTGAATCTACCCACTGATCCAAATTATTAATAGGGAACCAACCTGCGATTGGTGAATCAGTATTGTCGGGGCCAACCTCTGCAAGTTGATTACGCAAATCAGCAACGTCGACGCCTTCGGCCTTCCCCTGCCCAACAGCAATTTGGAAGTCTAAAACGCCAGCACCGCGTAGCATACGAATGAGATCTTCTGGGTCATCGAAACCTGTGCGCTTCTCTTGATAAACATTGAACGAATCAACAAGTTCACCAAGTTCAACTGCTAGGTGTGGATAGCTACTCTCTAGTTCTGCAAACGCTTCATCACGAGGTGCTACACCACGTAACACTTCGTCGGTATTCTCGTCACGTATAACACGATTATTATCATCTCGAAGTGGATCACCAATTGGTGAAAGTTGAAGTAAACGAGCGACTTCGTTTCGGTCTAAACTCATTTCGAGCAATTGATCTCGAGTATCTTCGAAATCTATTTCTGCATCCGCGAGTTCTTGCTCAAGCGTACCGTTTGTTGGATCAGCCTCAAGTTTTGCTCCTGCTTCCTGCAAAGCATTAAACATGCGTTGAAGATCCGTAACAAAGACACCACGAGCGCCTTCCCCCCCAAAGACTTCTGTTGCTGTGCCTTCAGCAAGAGCTTGGTCAAGCGAGCCACCGCGAATTTGAGCACGAAGTAGGAGGGCATCAAGATGCCCCTTGTACACGTTCGCTAAATCTTTTACTTCTGGGCTTGGGAGGGGCATCACAACTTCGATGCGGTCTGTTCCAAGTGGAGTCATTTGGATATCAAAGACACCATCAGGATTTACACGTTCCTTTAGCACTTCGATTGTTTGTGACAGAACTGCTTGGCGGTCAACACCTTCGTCCATCCGAACGGAATAAATCAAACTCACACCGCCGCTAAGGTCGCGACCAAGTCTGATTTTTTTATCAGGGGGTGTGATTGCAAATACGCAACCGATGAGAAGTAAAACTATTAGGATGATCTTCCAGAGGAGATTCTGCATAACATTAGGATCCAAAATGGGGTCAGTGAGCGGGAATGAAGTATTAAAAAGTTAACCGTTTGTATCGGCAGTTACTTGTTCGATGCTATCGCGAAGAACGGTTATTCTTGTGTTTGATGATTCGTCTACTTTCAAGACGACTCGATCCGGTTTGATTTCTACGATGGTTCCAAATACACCACCGCGCGTAAGTACTTGATCTCTTTTTGAAAGAGAGTCAAGCATCGTTGCACGTCGTTTCTTTTGTTTTCGACCTCCGAAGAAACTAAAGACAATCATGCCAACAAGAAGGAGCATAAGCATTGGGAAAAAATTATCTCCAAAGGGGCCAGTTGATGTTTGACCCTCACCGACCGTTGGTGTTCCGTCAGCAGTTGTTACTGGTGTGCCTTGTGCACCCTCTTCACCAAATTGCATAAAAACTACTTGCGGAAGAATTTCGATTGAAGTGATATGTGAGAACATAAATATAAATATCCTGTTAGGTAGAGGTCGTAAGTACAGGCCACCGTTTCGATAGCACAGACCACGAATTATCTTCGATTGCGAGCCGTATGTCTATCATCAAGGACTGGAAGTGGTGAATGTTATGGATACTTAGCAAAATTCCACCAAGCATTTCCTTGCATGCAAAGAGGTGTCTGAGGTATGCCCTACTGTTACCATTGGCGCAAGCAGCGCAAGTGCAGCCTTCTTGGATGACACCCATATCTTCTGCAAAACGGGCATTACGGAGGTTTAAAGGTCCTTTTCTGGTAAAAGCGTGTGCATTTCTGGCATTTCTCGTAGGTAAAACACAGTCGAACATATCCATCCCAGCAGCCACAGCAGCGACCAAATCTCGTTCGTAGCCGACTCCCATTAAATATCGAGGTTTTTCGTCAGGAAGTAAATTTGCAGTAAATTTTACGACTTCTGCTATTTTTTCTGGCGATTCGCCCACCGCAACACCACCGATAGCATAGCCAGGAAGATCAACATTGCATATTTGCTGAACACTGCGGTGCCGTAAATCAAGGTCTGTACCACCTTGCACAATCCCAAAGAGCGCTTGGGAATCTCGTTTTTGATGTGCTACATCACAACGTGAAAGCCAGCGAGCGGTTCTGTCAAGTGATTGCAACAATCGTGATTCGTGTTGCTTTTTTGTCAAGACGCCGTCCCTTGCAGTTAGGGCGTGTCGCCTTCGAGCTACGCTTTGTGATTGTGGTTCGACACTTGAGGGGCAATCATCGAAAGCCATGATGATATCTGCGCCTAAGTTGTTTTGTATTTCTATTGATCGCTCTGGTGTCATTCTTATTTTTGAGCCATCAATAATTGATTTAAACGTTACGCCATCGTCGTCGATGGTGTTGATGTCCGCCATCGACCATGCTTGATAACCACCGCTATCTGTGAGTATCGGACGATCCCAACGCATGAATGTATGCACTCCACCAAGTTTTGCGATACGCGTATCTGTTGGTCGCAACATAAGGTGGAATGCATTGTTTAAAAGTATCTCAGATCCAGTTGCTCGTATTTGCTGGGGCGTTAAACCCTTCACCGTTCCCCTCGTGCCAACTGGCATAAAAGCTGGTGTTTTAAAGGAACCGTGAGGTGTTGTAACCGTTCCAGTTCGCGCAGCGTTTTCCTTACTTTTATGATGAATGGAAAATGTTAAAGGGCTTCGCAACTATTGATCCTCACGACCTTTGCGAGAGGCTTCGTGCAAAATCTTTTTTTCTTTTGCACTTAAACTGTTTAAACCCTTTTTGTGTATCTTGTCAAGAATTCTGTCGATATCTCCCTGCGAAGCGCCTCTTTCTTTCCACGCAAAATGTTTGGAAGTTGGATCTGCTTTCCCAAGAAAATCGAAAAAGCCATTAAGGTGGTGTGGGTTGCGAATAAAGTACCAACCTGCTGCTGCACCACCTAAGTGTGCTGCTTCACCTCCTGCATTGTTCTTTCCAAAAAGAACTGTAAACACGGCAACGCAAACGAGCAAATATGCCATCGTGGAGAGTTTCATTGGAATAATAAAGAAAACAAGCACTTTTACTTTCGGTGCAAGAAACGCACCTGCAAGGAGAATGCCAAATACACCAGCTGATGCGCCCACTAACGGAGTTGCCGTGTCGTTAAAAAGCAACCCTGGGATACTGTCTCCAAAGACATACCCACCTAAATTCAAAATGAGATAGAGCACTGCACCAAAAATTCCACAAAGCAAATAAAACGCAAGGAAACGTTTTCCTCCAAGGTATTGCTCGACTAAAGGACCAAAAAAGTACAGACCAATCATGTTGAATAGGAGATGTTGAAAATTTGCGTGCAGAAATTGGAAACCTATAAATCGCCAGTACTGCACACCCCAGATTGCATGATTTGTTGATAAATGGAGCCAATCCACTAGAAAATCGTTCA
>JACNLR010000049.1 GCA_014381385.1 Planctomycetota bacterium
CTGACCCCGGGGTCAGGTCAAGCGTGGTCGGGGGTCAATTCGCTTTGTGGCAGATAAAAAAAAACTGACCGAGGGTCAGTTTTTTTCAATCGGTTCGTGGTTAACGGTAGGAACTTCGGAATCTGCTCTGGGTTCCGCCTCTTCAGCCTCTACAGCCTCTACAGTTCCCTCTGAGCTAGATTCTGGTTCAATTTCCGGTACTGGGGGCGAGGCGGGCTTCCATGATGCTTCTCGGACAAGACCTTGGACATCGGGAAGGTCATCTAGAGTAGCAAGCCCAAAAATATTGAGAAAATCACGAGTCGTGCCGTACAGCATAGGTCGACCGAGTTCTTCTGCTCGTCCGACAATTTTTACAAGTCTTTTTTCCATAACTGACCGCAAAACTTCACCGCAAGCAACGCCGCGAATTACTTCGATTTCAGCACGCATTACGGGCTGGCGATATGCGATGATCGAAAGCGTTTCAAGCGCTGCTTGAGAAAGTTTTTGCTGTTGACGATCCGCGTGCAATCTTGAGACAAGTGGGGCAAACTCTTCGCGAGTCAGCGGTCGGTAACCACCAGCCACTCGTTCAATTCGAAAAGAACGTGCGTTTTTATCATACGATTCGTTCAACGTCTCGATCGCCGTTTTAATTTGCTTCGTCGCATCTTCATCCTCTATGCCGAGGACGGTTTTCATTCTTGATTCAGATATTGGGCGTTCACTAGAAAAAACGAGCGCTTCCACACGCTTTTCAAGCGAGATACTCGAACATGGTATTTCAGAGTTGGTCATACAGCGCGACCAGTGGATGCTGCGGTTTTCGCAAGTGCAACCTTGGCCATTGCTATTCTCTGATCTCGTTCGACAATTTCGCGATCTTTAACGCCTGAAGTTACTCGTGCATTTGCTTCTGCGAGCGCTGCCTCCGCTTCTTCAAGATGAAGTTGTTCTGCAGGAATAGCGCCCTCAGTTACGAGCGTGAGCCCATCGCCGTCAACGTGGGCAAAGCCACCTTCAATCAAGTACCAACGACTGCCACCTTCTTCAGCGTCAATTCGCAACGATCCCGGGGCAAGGGTTGAAAGAAGTGGAGCGAGACCCCTTTGCATCCCATATTGACCGTCCCATGCGGGGAACGAGACATAGGTTGCTTCGCCAGAAAAAGCTTCTTGGCTTGGAGTTACGATTTTACAAGGGAAAGTTTTTGGCACGGTGTATTCCTACTAAAAAGTGTGGTTTCTTAGAAGGTTGGCATCATACCAAAATTAGCACGGTCCCCATGCAGAGATCAGAATGAGAAGGTCGTCAATTCCAATGTCTCCGTTCCCGTCAAAATCTGCAGGACAAGGTGTACCACATGGACCCCATTGAGCAAAAAATGAGAGAAGATCGTCTATGTCTACAGCAGCATTTCCATCTAGATCACCCTGACAAGAAGTTGAACCCACAGTGAGAGAAACTGTTCCGCTCGAGAAGTTCCCTGTGTGGTCTGAACCACTGAATAAAACGAATCCGGTAACACTTCCATCACTCACTTCATTTTCATCGGCATCATCTGCAATAAGTTGCACCGTGCAATCCCCATCTGCTACCGCACGGACGTCAAACGTTAACACTTCCTGTGGCGTGTTTACACCAAGAGAATGTGTTTGATCAAAGAAGAATAAATCGTAACTACTCGCTAGACCATCAATTGAAATCATGCCGAGGCTACTCATGTTTCCCCCTAAATTTGCTGCATCTGGATGCACAATACTATCCTCGACAATTTCCAAGACACCCTGCACATCAAACATCGCGTCAAGGCAGAAACTAAACAGCCCATCTATTCCCTCAACCCCTTCCTGAACAGAGGCGTACACATGCACAGTCGTTGTATCGCCAATTTCTAACTGATCTGTTTCAGTGGCCGCAGAAACAACAACTGAAAGATCCGCGTAGGCAGAAGTACCAAAGACCAATACACCTATTCCAATTTGTCGTGTCCACTTATTCATCAAGATCGTTTCCATAATTCCACGCGAGCAGCCATGCATCGAAGACGTTGATCGTGCCGTCTCCATTAAGGTCAGCATTTTCGTCCCATTCATCACTATTTGGAGCGAATAAATATGCTGCCTGTAAAATTGCAAGATCAATTTCGTTCACAACTGCATCACCATTTGCATCACCCGCAAGCCTAAACAAATCTTGGGATTCTGCATTGCTGCTTCTGTCGATAACAAGAGTTCCATCTTGCGTTCCATCTGTGTCTTCCATTACATTTCCGGCACTATCGGTAATCATCGTTGTATCAATGTGTAATGCATACCGTGCATCACTCAACATCGTTTCTCCACTCCCACCAAATCCGTCATTCGTAAGATCGATTGAGATTGTATTGGTTGCTTTATTCCATGCGAAGTGTGCTGTTGTTAATTTTACGGTTCCCCCGCCGTGTGTTGTTCGTACCAGTTGCACTGCATCAAGTATTGAACCGTTTGCAATGAGAACATCGATATTCGTTGCTTCATCGAACGTCAATTCAATCAATGAAGTGTTTGACCGTTGTTCAAGACCATTGTTGAAAGTTACATCTGTGATAGCTGGAGCGGTGTCTACTTCGAAGAACCGTTGATAATCACCACCTGCAATACCATCACCGTCACCGTCAAGTTTGTTTCCTGCCAGATCGCGAAGAGCACGGCCAGAGTTGCCGTAGATTGTTAGTCGGTAATCACCCTCAAGAACTGGATCTGATAGTTGTAACATGACAGTAGATTCACCAATCACATAGATTGGCACAAGTGAAATGACATCGTCATCGCCATCACCAAACACGCCATTGTCGCCGCTGTTTCGCAAATCATAATTACCTGCAGCCGCTGCTTCGATTGCATCGAGTTGCTCGCTGAATGTGACGACTATTTCATTCACGCCACCTCCAATAACCGTTCCATCATGAATACCACTTGGGTCAGTGCCAATAATTGTTGGAGGAGTCGTATCGTTACTATCTCCAGTAAATTCGAATGCCCCAATGTCTGCATAACCAGCAACCAAACCGAAGTGTACAGAGTCTACATTTGCAAGATCAGCCACACCGTCATACATTGAAAGATTGTAATACCCGTAGTCTCCTGAAGAGTAACCTACGGTTGGGGTTAAGCCAGCATTACCCGCACCATAATGGAATGTAAATTGACCGTCGCTATAAAGAGTCACTGCTATATGTACGTCACTTTGATCTTCATTTAAACTTGCGTCCCAGCGAATAGTTACCTCACCACCTACTGATTGATCAACGAAAATATCATCGCCCGTTAAGTTAGTTCGTAAATTATCCCAAAGAGGCGCAATCCTGATATATTCTGACATTGCTTCAGCAGAGTTGTCAAAATCAGAAGCGTCGCTGTACTCTCCAAATTGCAAGAATCCGTTTGATGAAACACGAACGGATGTCCACGATTCTCCTGCGAATGGGAAGATGAAATCCTCAGCAAAATCTAAAGTCCATGAAGAATTAACCGATCGCCAGTTCATCGCATCGCCAACTGCTGCCCAATCACTACTTCCAAGTTGGGTTTCGTTATAGATATCTGATCCCGTATTCACTGTACCGACATCATCAAAGCGGGCGCGTCCGAAGAAATCTGTCATTGGTGCAGCCCATTGATCTCCTGAATCGATTGCAACCGAACCCGCGAGCACTTGGAAGTTGTCATCGCGGCCATGGTCTACACCTTCGAGAACACCCATGATGCCATCAGCCCCTGTAATTGAAACGAATTGAGGGTCTCCAGCAATACTATATATATCCTGTGAATTCGCCGCAGCTGTCCACGACGCGAGGTCAGTTTGATCGCCGGACCAATAGCCTGCACTTGCACTTCCTGCGATTGTAAACAGGTTGTAATCTGAATCAAACCCTACTTGGCTGTCATCATCAACATAGATTCCATATCCGCCTTCTGCGACAATGATGTTATTGCGAAGAATTAAATTCTGCGTGTCGCCCAAGACATCGATCGCACGGCCAGTTGTTTGGTAAATCGTATTGTTTGAAACTGTGTACCCTTCATATGTACTGCCGTCAATACGTATTCCGGCATCGGTATTGCCGTATACAACATTACTTCTGATCATTACAGGCGTGTAAGTCATCACGCCATGTATGCCTACTGCGTTTCCATAAACCACGTTACCTTCAATGAGGGTGTTGTTAGACTGAGACCAAATACCTTCGTTTGCATGTCCCCAAATTCTATTGCCCGTTGCAATTGAACCACTTCTTACATACAAGCCTCGTCCTGCACTTTCATGAATTACATTATCTCTTACAACGCTATTTCCATTCGCTTCGATACCTTCACTGCCGCCGCCAACATCGTTTCCTGTGAAGAGTGAATTGAATAGATAGGTGCTTTCATAATATGAATCTGTGCCAGTACTAACAGTATTTGCAGAAGCCACCAAACCGAACCAATCATTTGTAGGTGTCGTTCCTGCAGAAAGATACATTTCTCTATACCCATTGTTGTACACATTGTTGTCAGTCACATACATGACTAATCCATTGGTTGAATCTGACCAAGAGCGTGCTCGAACACCTGTGTCACTATTGCCATAGACGGTGTTATTTGAAATCACAGCCCAACGATCATTATCTGTGGTAGACCAACTGTGGTATATATCTAAACCGTACTTCACATTGTTGTATGCGGAAACACCTTGGACTGTAGCACTTGACTCTACATGAACGCCATCATTTCCATTGTCGTGGTATGCACCAGTTTCCAAAGTCAAATCGCTACTCATCGAATCTGCAAACAAACCATCAAACGAGTTACCTTGCACGTCAAGATCGACGAGTATTACATTTGTTGCTGCCTCAAGATACAAACCATAATAACCACCGATGAGGGATACACCTGAAATCGTTACATCATCAGTATTGTTCAGTTCAATGACGAACTGCCCAGTCTCTCCATTAGATCGATCAAACGTTGTCACTGTCATGTCAGAAGCACTGCTACTTGCAGATGCACCGATAATTGTCACACCTGCATCACCCTGTAGAACCAGTATATTGGATGTTACATCGTACACTCCTGTGTCAACGTAAACAGTATCGCCAGCACCGAGGTCATAGACTGCAAGCAATGCTGCCAGACTCGCCATTGGAGTCGCAACAGTATGACCGTCATTCACGTTATTGCCCACTGCAGATGTATAGACATCATTAGCAAGTGAAGCGTCATTCACATAAAATTCCGTTGAGGAGGCAAGAACTCTAAATGCTGCATCACTTACATCACTCACACCACCGAGTACATGTGTCGCTTGCAGCAGTCCAGCGTCTGTCAGGCTTACTGGAACCCAAGTTGTAGTTGCAGAGCCATATCGATCAATCGAAATGTTCTCAGCCATGGTTTCCCATGCACCACCATCATTTGAAAGGGAAAGGTTAAGAGTAGGATTCGTCGCACCTGTGGCTACTTTATATAACTCTATGCCGCTCACAAATGGACGCCACGAAGTCTGTGTTCCGATCTCTAATGAAATTCCCTGATTATCTGTAACAGTTATGTCGAACTCAACTGCATAGGCAGCATATTGACCAACCGCAGCGAAGACATCAATGTCTCCAACAACAATACCACCTTGTGCAAAGACATCCATCACTCTTGATCCCGCCGAGACATATGAAAGTTCTGCCCAGTGCAAACGAATGCGATACGTTCCATCAATCACTGGCATGTAGTAAGAGAGCGGAGTTGTCGTATCACCTTGTCGCATAGCTTGATACACAGATTCGGGAGCGGCATCAACTACACCACTTAGATCTATAGATTCTTGGGTATCCGTTGTGTTGTAATAGTTTTCATAAAAGGCGTCTTCAAGCCATCGGTTTCCTGAAGCTTCCCCGCCTGCATTTATCAAACCCAGGAGATCCCATTCTCCAAGACCTGCAGTTTGCAATGTGACATCTGTTACCACATCAAGCTCAAAACGCTCACCACCGTTTGGTGATAATAGTTGCACAACTTCTGCACTACTTTGAGTCGCCTCTGAAGTATTACCATACGCTCCTAGGTTTGCTCGATTACCATTCGCACCCTCTTCATATATCCACCATGAATTTGGATCACCTTGATCTACAGCGATTGAACCACTTTGCAGATGGAAATTATCATCAGCACCATAGTCCACACCTTCAACAACGCCCAACAAACCATCATCGCCTGCTGGAAGAACAAACTGTGGATCTCCAACAATACTATGCGCATCTTGCACCGACGCGGCTTGCCAATCACTGAGAGTAACTCTACTGCCCTGCCAATACCCAGCGTACGCACCATCTGAAACGGTGATTAAATTGTAATCTGAGTTGAAGGAAGTCTGGCTGTCATTATCAACATAGATTCCGTAGCCACCCTCAATAATCATGATGTTATTTCGAAGCAAAATG
Source organism: Planctomycetota bacterium (assembly GCA_014381385.1). Lineage (GTDB taxonomy): Bacteria > Planctomycetota > Phycisphaerae > Phycisphaerales > SM1A02. The sequence continues at coordinate 6,440 of JACNLR010000049.1, forward strand.
TTTTCCGAATTGCCAACCACGTCTATTGCTCGGCCTGTTGTTTGATACAGGGTGTTCTGGATAACTATTGGATTCGCATTAGAACTTCCGTCAAGTTGAATGCCTACTTGTGTGTTGTTGTACACGATGTTGTTTGCTATCGTGATCGGCGAATAATTCAAATATCCATGCACACCAATTGTGTTGTTGTATATTTGATTGGATTCAATCGAGACTTCACCACCAGATGTAATAACTCCATATCCGTTGTGTCCCCAGATTCTGTTATCAACAAGCACTGCGCTATCGCGAAGATACACACCGCGAGTTCCACTTTCATGGATAACGTTATCAATGATTAAACTATCTGCGTAAGCATCCAATGACTCGCTGCCACCGCTGATATCGTTGTTCTGTACCAATGCACCTCTTGCATACACTACTTCGTAGTATGAGTTTAGATCGGAGTTAGAAACAACATTATCTCTTGCGACTACTTGGAACCAATTGCCAACTGGGTCGGTGGACGTATACAAGTACAAACCTCTGCTAGTGTTGTCGTAAACCTCGTTGTCATGTACAGAAATCACGAGTCCACTCTCATATGAGGCATAGCCTCGCACATAAATACCATCGCCATTGTTGTTATAGACTGTAGTATTTGTAACATCTCCCCACCGGTCAAGTTCTGGTGTCGAGCTTTGGTGGTAGAGTTCGATTCCTTCATCGCCATTTTCATACACGTTAACGAATGAAATTGTGGCACTACTTTCAGTGTAGATACCATCATTTGTATTGTTGTAGAACGATCCGCCAGTAATTGTTAGATCAGCGCTCGAAGCGTTGAGTGAAACCCCTCGGTATGCATTCGCGTAGACTTGCAATTCATTGAGGGTGAGTGCAGTTGCAAAATTGCCATGAATGCCCTCATATCCACCTGTGATTGATAAGTGGGAAAGTGTCACCTCATCTGCATTATCAATTTCGATAACGTTTTGCCCTGAACTACTGTTGCCTCGGTCAAAGAGTGAAACAGAGTTTTCAGTCGCACTTTCACTTGCAGCAGCGCCAATGATCGTCACCCCAGCGTCATCGCTGTCGATCACAATGTTACCCGTCAATGCATAGGTTCCACTGTCAACGTAAATCGTGTCACCTAGATCAAAGTCGTATGCTGCGAGAAGTGCAGATAAGCTTGCCATTGGTGTTACGGCACTGCGGCCATCGTTAGAAGCCTCACCTATTGCACTTGTATATACGTCGAAATCTGTAGAACCATCATTGATGTAGTATTCTGTAGATGGTGCTAACACTGAGAAAGTAGCATCTGACTGATCGCTCGTACCACTCTCAACACCCATTATTTGTAACAAACCGTTTTCAGTTGCATTTGCTGGAGTCCACGTTGCTGCACCCATACCAAAGCGATCGATAGATGTCCCTTGCACAACAGTCGACCATGTTGCGCCACCGTTTTCCGATACTAAGACATCAGCAGTTGGGCTAGGCACGCCTGAAGCAACTTTATAAAGTTCGATACCGCTGAGGAATGATCGCCATGCAGTTTGAGTTGCAATTTCTATCAACAGGTTCGAGCCGCCAACTACATCAATTTCAAACTCAGCCGCATACGCAGCGAACCGACCGACTGCGTCGAACACGTCAATATCACTAAGAACAAGAGACTCTTGTGCATAGACATCCATGACACGATACCCAGAAGCTACATTATCTAATTCAGCCCAGTGCAGACGGACATGATATGTTCCATCTTCAACTGGCAAGAAATATGAGACTGATTCTGTCCCAGATCCATAGTTTTGTGTTTGGTATACGGATTGCGGCGCAGCATCTGAAACTCCACTTGTGTCAATCACTTCATTCGTTGAAGTGCTGTAGTAGTTGTCAGCATAAAACGCGTCATAGAGCCAGCGGTTTTCTGCATTCTCGCCACCCACATTGATAAGTCCAAGAAGATCCCATTCGCCTAGACCTGCTGTCACCCAAGTTACCTCTGTTGGTACATCAAGTTCTAACAAATCACCTCCGTTTGGTGTCAGAACTTGCACGAGTTGGGCGGCACTCTCTGTGGCTTCATTTGTGTTACCAAAGGCGCCAAGATTGGCTCTGTTGCCGTTATTTCCTAATTCATAAATCCACCATGTATGTAGACCACCTTGATCGATGGCAATCGAACCACTTTGCAGATGGAAATTATCATCTGCACCATAGTCCACACCCTCGACAACGCCCAACAAACCATCAGCGCCTTCTGGTAAAACAAACTGAGGATCACCAACAATACTATTTGCATCTTGAGACGAAGCAGATCGCCATTCTTCAATCGATTCTACATTGCCTTGCCAGTATCCCGCGTTTGCACCTCCTGCAACTTCAATCAAGTTGTAATTTGAGTCAAAACCAGACTGACTATTATCGTCAACGTAGATACCAAACCCTCCGTTAACGATGATGATGTTGTTTCGAAGCACAAAGTTTTCTGTACTCCCCATGACATCAATCGCTCGACCGGTTTGCTGGATAATTGTATTGTTCTCAACGGTAAGGACTGAAGAGTTGTTACCATCAACACGAATACCTGCAACAACATTGTTGTACACAACATTGTTTGCAATTTTTTCTGAACTACCCCCTAGGCTAACATGGATTCCTACGTCGTTTTGATACACCATGTTCCCAGAGACGCTATATACACTCGAGCCTGTTGCGAAGAGACCAATATCAAGGTTGCCCCAAATTCTATTTCCAGTTGCAATTGCGGTGTCCGCAAGATAGAGACCACGCACACTAGTTCCGTGGATTACGTTCTCATTTACAACAGAATTTCCTCTTGCATCAATACCCTCGCTACCACCTGAAACATCATTCATTTCAATCAAGGCGTTCCTTGAATATATTGATTCATAATACACACCTGCACCATCCGTCATGTAAACAGTGTTATATGTTGCCTCAATTCCAAACCACCCTTGTTCGGGTGCGTCAGTCGAATAGAGATATAAATTTCTTCCACCGTTGTTGTAGATCGTGCTTGCAGTGACGACAACGGTTTTAAGTTCGGTTACATCTGAATAATTCTCAACTTGTATTCCGTTATCTGAGTTTTCATATACAGTCACTCCTGAAATATCCCCGTAACCCCTGATGTACATGCCGTTGTCGATGTTAGAGAAATACGAA
>JACNLR010000179.1 GCA_014381385.1 Planctomycetota bacterium
CAGCAGCCATGGTCAGTTATGAGGTTTATTTATGGCGACATACACGGTACGCGATTTTTCAAAACGCGGCGATGCAATTCCTGTACCACCACTCACTCGAGTCCAAGGCGAAGCCTATGGACGACTAGTTCAATCAGACGTTGAACCATTAAAACGCGATCCAATTGGAATCGAAGGATTACTTCGTGAAGTTTTTCCAATTGAAGCGTACGACGGTTCAATGCGAGTGGAGTATTTGTACTACAAACTCGAAGAAGAACGATACACAGTAGACGAATGTAAAGAGCTTCGACTCACATACGGACGCCCGTTCAAAATCGGCGTTCGTTTTATTCGCGACGGTGTTGCAGAAGTACTTGAAGAAGAAATTTACATCGGCGAGATTCCAACACTAATTGGTGGTGGTGAATTTATTATTAATGGTTCAGAACGTTGTATCGTAAACCAACTTCACCGTTCGCCAGGCGTAGACTTTTCTATTCAAGACGATACTGGCGATCGCCAACTCCATAAAGCGAGAATTATCCCTGAACGCGGTTCATGGATTGAAATAGAAGTCACAAAGAAAGACGTCTTGGCAATGAAGATTGACCAATCTGCAAAAATTGCAGCGACTACTTTCCTTCGCGCGCTAGATGAAGACTTCAGCTCAACCGAAAAAATACTCGACAAGTTCTACGACGTTCAAGAAATGTCTGTGAACAAGATTAAACCAGAGTATTACTCCGCAGAACTAATTATCGATTCAGAAACCGGCGAAGAACTTTGCAAAGTTGGAGCACAAATTGGTGACGCATACGATGCAATTATGGCATCGCCCATTAAGAAACTCTCGGTAATAGCTGACCCAGCTGACCCAATTATTCTCAATACCCTTGCAGTAGAAAAACTTGACTTCCTTGCAGATGCGACCGAACACGAAGCAGCACTGTTGAAAATATACGGAAGGCTACGACCTGGCAACCCACCGCAGGTCGATAAAGCTCGTACATTGTTCGCTGATAAATTCTTTGATGACAATCGATACCGACTTGGTAAAGTTGGCCGTTTCCGTATTAACCGTAAGTTCGATCGAGATGTTGCAGAAGACATCATGCACTTACGCCCAGACGACTTCATCGCTGTCATTGAGTACTTACTTGATCTCCGCGCACGCAAAGATGGCGCCCACATTGACGACATCGATCACCTTGGTAACCGTCGATTGCGAACTCTTGATGAACTTGCCGTTGAAGAAATGCGCAAGGGCTTCCTTAAACTACGCCGCACAGTCCAAGAACGTATGAGCGTTAAAGACATGGATGAACTTAACAAAGTTGCTGACCTTGTTAACTCTAAAGCGGTAAGTTCGGCTATCGACTTCTTCTTTGGTAGAAGTGAACTCTCACAAGTTGTAGATCAAACAAACCCACTCTCCATGCTTGTACACGAACGTCGATTGTCTGCACTAGGACCTGGCGGTTTGAATCGTAAACGAGCAGGCTTTGAAGTTCGCGATGTGCATATTTCTCACTATGGTCGCATTTGCCCGATTGAAACTCCTGAAGGCACAAACATTGGTTTGATTGCTTCACTTGGAATTTACGCGAAAATTGACGAGTACGGATTTATTCAAACGCCCTACCGATCAGTCAACCGTAAAAAAGCAACCGACGAGGTCCTCTACCTCCGCGCAGACGAAGAAATGAACGCTGTCCTCGCACCAACCGAGGTCTTAGATGACAAAGATAGAATCGAAGAAGATCACGTCATTGCTAGACGTAGTGGTGATTTGACACAAGTCGACCCTAGTGAAGTGAAGTACGTAGACATTTCACCAAAACAACTTGTTGGTATCTCTGCATCGCTCATTCCATTCCTTGAGCATGATGATGCGAACCGCGCCTTGATGGGATCAAACATGCAACGGCAAGCTGTACCTCTCATTATTCCCGATCCTCCAATCGTTGCAACTGGGATGGAAAAAATTGTCGGCAGTTACTCAGGTATGATTGTCAAGGCAAAACGCCCAGGCAAAGTTACCTACGTTGACGCTCGCCGTATTTTGATTGACAACTCTGATGAATACGATTTAAAAACATTCCGTAGATTAAACGAAAGAACATGTCAAAGCCAAAAACCGATTGTCAAACTAGGCGAACGTGTCAAGGCTGGTCAAATTATTGCTGATGGCGCGTCCACCATTGATGGTGAACTTGCAATCGGCAAAAATGTTCTTGTTGCCTTTAACACTTTCGATGGTTATAACTTTGAAGATGCCATTGTAATTTCACAGCGCCTTGTTAAAGATGACGTGTTCACTTCCATTCATATTGACTCGCACGAAGTAGAAGTACGTGACACGAAACTTGGCAAAGAAGAATTTACTTGCGATATTCCCAACGTTTCCGAACGTCAATTGATGAACCTCAATGAAGAGGGTGTCATCCGCCTTGGTGCTCGCGTTGGCCCGGGCGACATTCTTGTTGGCAAGGTTGTACCAAAAAGCAAAAATGAACTTACACCTGAAGAAAAATTGCTACACGCAATCTTCGGACGTGCGGGCGAAGACGTCAAAAACGAATCTCTTAACGTTCCCGCAGGAAGCAGCGGAGTTGTTATTGGCGCAAACCACTTCAGCAGACGAATGCACCTAGACGCTGAGCAAAAGAAATTGATTAAGCGAAAGATGGATTCTTATGAAGAGGGCATGAATGACATGTCCATTAACCTTTTCCGTGAAATGGTCTCCGAGATGAACGATATTCTTGGAACTGAAATGGTCGACCCTGCAACAAGGCAGCGCGTTGGCATTTCTGATATTCCAGAAGTTATCTTGGAACAAATCGAAGGTTTCAATGACAAGTGGGTCAAAGGATCAAAGGACACAAAGGCAAAAGCAATCGCGGTCCAAGATCAATATTGGCCACGTATCGCTGCTATTTACAAAGAACGCGATCGTAAACTCGCGCACATGAAACGCGGCGACGAGTTGCCTTCGGGTGTCCTTGAAAAAGTCGTTGTCTATCTTGCAAACAAACGGGCGATTTCCGTTGGTGACAAGATGGCTGGTCGACACGGTAACAAAGGTGTTATTGCACGAATCGTTCCAGAAGAAGACATGCCGTTTATGGACGATGGCACTCCCGTTGACATTCTTCTAAACCCACTTGGTGTACCTTCAAGGATGAACGTTGGGCAATTGCTCGAATTACACCTTGGATGGGCTGCTAAAGTGCTTGGTTTCCAAGCAGTAACCCCTGTGTTTGACGGTGCAACGGAAGAAGAAGTTCTCGGCGCAATCCAAGAAGCAAACGACTCTGTTCTCGCGAAACGAAAAACCTTTGAAGAAACTGGCGAAAACCCCGGCGACCCAAGAGAAATATTGGCAGAAATTCCGTTCGCTGGCAAAGTGCAATTGCACGATGGACGAACTGGCGAGCCATTCCACCAACCAAGTTCGGTAGGTGTTATGTACATGCTGAAATTGCATCACTTGATTGATGACAAAATCCACGCACGTTCGACCGGTCCTTACAGTTTGATTACACAGCAGCCACTCGGTGGTAAAGCAAGAACCGGTGGCCAGCGATTTGGTGAAATGGAAGTTTGGGCTTTAGAGGGATACGGTGCGGCGTATATGTTGCAAGAACTCCTCACCGTCAAGAGTGACGACGTAGAAGGTCGTACCAAAATTTATGATTCGATTGTGAAGGGAACAAACGTACTTGAAGCAGGAATGCCTGTTGTCTTTGATGTTCTCTGCCACGAAATTAGAGGTCTCTGTATGAATATTGAGTTGGAGAAGGATCAAGAAGAAGCGGGAAGTCTCCTGTAACAACCGCCCCCCTTATTGATCCCAAGTAAACCTACAACAATCTTCAACAATGTAAGTAGATAGGAAAAAGAAGTATGTCTGAACAAGTCTTCGATAAAGTAAATGATTTCAAAGCAGCACGTATTGGGCTCGCAAGCCCTAGCGATATTCGCAGCTGGAGTTTTGGTGAAGTTAAAAAACCAGAAACCATTAACTACCGAACGTACCGCCCTGAGAAAGATGGTCTTTTCTGTGAACGAATTTTTGGTCCTGAACGTGACTACGAATGTGGTTGCGGCAAATACAAAGGCACGAAATTCAAAGGCATAATTTGCGACCGTTGCGGCGTTAAAGTGACACACTCAAGGGTTCGCCGAAAAAGAATGGGACATATCAATCTCGCTGCTTCAACGGTACATATATGGTTCTTCAAAGCGCTGCCGAGTCGTCTTGGCAACTTACTCGCTATGAAAACTTCTGATCTGGAAAAAATCATTTACTTCCAAGATTATGTCGTACTTGAAGCTGGTGATGCAGACATCGAAGGAACTCCCCTCGAGTACAAACAAGTCATCACCGAAGACCAATACCGTGATATTCGCAGCCGTGGTGGTTACGGGGACTTCCGCGCAGAAATGGGTGCAAATGCGATCCGCGAAATCATCGAGGACCTTGACTTGCACGAAGTAATTGCTGAAATCCGTGAAGGATTAGCAAATACACGTTCAAAACAAAAGACTGCGGATCTTGCAAAACGTCTAAAACTCGTTGAACAGTTAAAAGGTAGCCACAACGATCCTTCTTGGATGATTCTTGATGTCGTTCCAGTGATTCCACCTGAGTTACGACCTCTCGTCATGCTCGAGTCAGGCAATTTCGCAACGAGCGACTTGAACGACTTGTACCGGCGCATTATCAATCGAAACAACCGTTTGAAAAAACTGATGGACTTGAATGCACCGGAAGTCATTATTCGAAACGAAAAACGAATGCTACAACAAGCTGTTGATGCACTCTTTGACAACGGTCGATGTAGGCGCCCTGTCCTTGGTAGTTCAAACCGTCCACTTAAATCAATTACTGACATGATTAAGGGTAAGCAAGGTCGCTTTCGCGAAAACTTACTTGGCAAACGCGTTGATTACTCTGCACGATCCGTCATCGTTGTTGGTCCAAACTTAAAACTAAATCAATGCGGTCTTCCAAAGAAAATTGCACTTGAACTCTATCAACCATTCATCATTCGCCGTCTTAAAGAGCAAGGATTAGCAGACACAATTAAATCTGCGAAACGATTGCTCGAACGCCGCGACGAAGAGGTCTGGGACATCCTCGAACAAGTTATTCATCAACACCCTGTACTGCTCAATCGTGCACCCACCCTTCACCGTATGGGTATCCAAGCATTTGAACCAGTCCTTGTAGAGGGTAAAGCTATTACTTTACACCCCCTTGTTTGTACTGGGTTCAACGCTGACTTTGATGGTGACCAAATGGCAGTCCACTTGCCGCTTTCTGTCGAAGCACAAACAGAAGCGCATGTACTCATGCTTTCGACACACAACATTTTCTCCCCTGCGCATGGCAACCCCCTAGTCTCACCGAGTCAAGACATCGTCATGGGAGTTTTCTTCCTTACACACATGGATCTCAACGATACACGTAAGGAAGAAGATCTCATGAAGTTCAGAAATGCGCAGGAAGCAATCCTTGCGTATGACTTTAAACGAATTTCATTGCAAGAACGAATTCAAATACGACTTCCGCGGTACCCAACCTTAGTCTCGGAAGAAAATGGCAAAATTAAACCTATGCCTGAAAATGGCAGAATTGTCACGACAGTCGGTCGTGTATTGTTCTGCGAGATTCTTGCACAAGGCATGCCGTTCTATAACTGCACGCTTACTAAAAAGGGTTGCAGCCGAGTCATCGACGACACCTATGAAATCAAAGGTCGTGCTGACACACTTACGCTACTCGATGACATGAAAGAAATCGGATTCCGCGCCTCCACTTGGTCCGGTCTTTCCATTGCAATTACAGATATGCGTATCCCATCAAGCAAAGCTACATTGATCGAAGAAACGCAGAAAAAAGTCGATCGAGTTGAAGCAGCAACTGCCGCGGGTGCGATTACAAATCAAGAACGCCACAACCAGTTGCTCGACCTTTGGTCTCACTGCCGAGAATCACTCACAGGTGAACTCATTAATACACTTGAACACGACAGGCGAAATTCTGAAGACAACTCCTATATGCCAATTGAATCCACTGAAGGCAGTAGGTACCTGAACCCTGTCTACTTAATGTCTACATCTGGTGCTCGTGGCAACATCAGCCAAATGCAACAACTTGCAGGCATGCGTGGTTTGATGACCAAACCTAGTGGTGAGATTATTGAAACGCCGATTCGTGCGAACTTCCGCGAAGGATTGAACGTCCTTGAGTACTTCTCATCAACGCACGGTGCTCGAAAAGGTCTCGCAGATACGGCGCTTAAGACTGCTGACTCTGGTTACTTGACTCGAAAACTCTACGACGTTGCACAGCCAGTTGTCATCAATGAATTTGAATGCAGTACTAAGCGAGGAATCACAAAACGTGCTGTTTACAAAGGCGATGAAATCCACGTTCACCTTCGTGAACTCATCATCGGTCGAACGAGTATGCAAACAATTATTAACCCAGTCACAGACAAGGTAATAGTTGCAAACAAACAAGTCATTGACGAAACAATTGCTGACGAACTCGATCGATTAAACATCGATGCTGTGCAGGTCCGCAGCCCACTCACTTGCGAATCAGCATCTGGTTGCTGTGCACTCTGTTACGGGTTTGACCTTTCAACAAGCGTAATGGTTGAAGAAGGGATGGCTGTCGGTACAATTGCAGCGCAATCCATCGGTGAGCCCGGAACCCAACTTACAATGCGTACATTCCACACCGGTGGTGTAGCATCCCGTGAGTTTGTCGAAACCAATTATAAAGCTTCACATTCTGGCACAATTATTCTTCGAGATTGCAACGAAGTACCATTGCCCGATAATAAAGACGGACATCTCATTACGCTGAAACAAACTGGTGAACTCGTCATCGTTGATGACAAGGGTCGCGAGCTAGACAAGGCATTTAGAGTTCCGTACGGCGCGACCGTTCGCATGCAATCTGGTACAAAAGTGAAGAAGGGCAACATTCTGGTCGAATGGGACCCCCACGTTATGCCAATCCTTGCTGAAAAAACAGGTACCGTTGTCTTTAAAGACATCGAAATCGGTACCACTATGCGCGAAGAAGACACAAAGGGTGTCATGGAATCCATCATCACCGAACATACTGGTGATTTGCATCCTCAAATTCTGATACAAGAAGGCGACCAAACGCTCGACTTCCATCACCTCCCTGCCAAAGCTCGGTTAGAAGTGAAAAATGGCGATTCGGTTGTTACAGGGCAAATGCTCGCTCGTAGACCTCGCGAAGTGAAGGGTACTGCTGACATCGTTGGTGGTTTGCCTCGTGTGACTGAAATTTTCGAAGCACGAACACCCAAAGAACCAGCCATTCTCGCGCAGGTTTCAGGGCGTATTGACCTCAAAGCAGAACGTAAGCGTGGCAAGATGGTTATTCATATTATTCCAGAGGGCGCAGATCCTGTTGAACACCTCGTTCCACAGGGCAAACACTTGCTCGTCCACACGGGCGATAATGTCACCGCGGGCAGCCAACTAACTGAAGGCCCACGCGACCCGAATAATATTCTTGATATTAATGGTGAAGAAGCGTTGTACAACTACATGATCTCCGAAGTGCAAAATGTCTATCGAGCACAAGGTGTACCTGTATCTGACAAGCACATCGAAGTCATCCTTTCCCGAATGCTCAGTAAAATCCAGGTCCAAAAAGCTGGTGACACAAACTTGTTACCGATGGATTTCGTCGAACGATACAAGTTCCGCACTTGCAATAAAGCCCTTGATGGTTGCTTGCTCATCAAAGAATCTGGTGATACTGGATTCGCTGTTGGCGACCTCATTGAGAAGGAAACGATCAAAGAAGCGAACGCAATTGCGCAAGCAGAGGGCAAAACACCTGCTAAAACAACACGCCCCAAAAAGGCAACTGGCAAACCGTTACTCCTTGGTATCACAAAGGCTGCACTCCAGTCTGAGTCTTTCCTATCCGGTGCATCGTTCCAAGAAACCACGAAAGTGCTCACAGAAGCAGCGCTCAGGGGTGCCTCCGATGAGCTTAAAGGTCTTAAAGAAAATGTTCTTCTAGGTCACTTGGTACCAGCAGGAACTGGTTTTGATGCATACCAAAGCATGCGCGTGAAATACCTAGTTGATCCTATTCCAACTGACGATGATAATGAAGACACGATGCTCGAGCGAGTAACCCAGCGTGCAGAGGCACTGGGAGCACAGGCAGAAGGACCAACAGTTCAAATTCCTGAGCCATCCACCCCTGTAGAGGCTGGTGAGATAAACTAACCTCAAACTCGAAGAATTGAACACGTTTCAAAACAAGTCCCTGCACCGAATGAACGGTCGCAGGGGCTTTTTTTGGGATTTTCAGCACTTTTCTCCTGCATTTTAGACGCCTGCGTGTAGAATATTGATGTATGTATTTGCACTCGTTGCAGAGTACATCCCATGTCTATACACGTTGTCTTTTTTGAGACAGTGCCAGTTTTTTATTTCCGTAAGGACCCAAAGGAGTTCCCCACGATGCAGTCACGTATCCTTACCCGTTTCACGATAATCCCAGTCTTTCTTTTTACGTGTTTCCTGACAATGGACGTCGTAGCAAAGGAACGGGAACTAGCGCCGATACTATCACCTGACGCATGGCAGTTGATTGCAGAAGCCTCTGCGTTTCAGCAAGGATTCATTCCTAGCCAACCCAAACAATTACAACTAAAACCGCGCAGGGTTAAAGAAAAACGACCGCTCGTAAAAGAACCTTACAGCCGCGTATTGGTCAAGTTTGCAAACGACTTGCAAGTTCGCCTTGGTGTCCATAGCAAACCTACAACGAAATCTGGACGCTCAGTGCAGATTATCCGTGATCTTCTTGATTCGGTGAACGTAACACTACGCAGAACATCGCACAACTCCGTTGCCTCTGTCGAAGGTATGCTCGCAAAAGCAAGGCGATTAAGCCGGCGTGAACAGCCAGACCTTGAAGGAATTTACTGGCTAGAGGGTGAAGAATCCAGCGTTGATGCTGCAGCTGAAATGCTTTGGACATTAAACGAAGTAGAGTATGTTTACTACAAACCAGTATACGAACTACAACCAAAGCGAGCAAAAGTACCAAGCCCTGTTAAGAAAGAAGACCGTGTACCCAATGCTTTTAGCAAAAATAACCGCTTGCAAAACGAGACTGTCGTTACTGGTGCATGCCATACTTCGCAATACGATTGCGAAACAGTAGTAACGCAACGCGAATGCATTAATCGTGGTGGTACGTTCCTTGGACCAAACTCTATTTGCCCTTCAACGGATGCAAAAAGTGATGAAGAATCTGATGCGCGATCAAATGCGCTTGGCCCACTTGGAGAGTGTTGCCTTCTTACTGGGTGTACAGCTGTAGCGAATGAAACTGAGTGTACTGATTTAAATGAAATCTACCTCGGTTTGAATACAAATTCTCCACCGGACCCGTGTGGTGAAAGCCAAACAGATTGTCCTGCTGGACTCGGCGGTTTCTACATTGTCTCGGACGACCCTTTTTGCGTAGCTTTTGGCGCCTCTATTTCCCACTTTCCGCGCGACTGCTACCTTGACGACAGAATGGGCCGCTCATTTCC
>JACNLR010000046.1 GCA_014381385.1 Planctomycetota bacterium
AAAGAAAAAGTACCCGATGATAATCCAAGCGGTGAATACAGGTGAAGACCATGGAGCGCCAACTTCGTACATCGTGAGCCAAAGAACAAAGAGTGCAACCGCAATCCATTTATTGCGAAGCGATGCCGGCCAACGAACAGTTGCAAAAGGAAGTTTCTTTCCAAGTTCTCGTACGAACATAAACGGACAAGCAAAACAGAAAAAGTTACCAGCAACAAGAATCGCGATGATGACAAGGCCCCGCCACCAAATCCATGGCAAGATTCCCGCGAGATTAAGAGGCGCAAGCTCTGGTCCAAGCAAGCCGTCCAAAATAACTAGAAGTGCGAGCGCAAACATACACAACTGCGCGCATTTACGATACTTCAAGGAGTATAGCCATCGGAACGAAAACTTCTGAAGGTTAATTTTCTTCTTGAATATAGGTAACGAGGTAGGTTTTTGAAGCGTGCCTTTACTTACAAGCATACTTCGCACGATGAATGCTACGGGTATGAGAAAGATGGCGGAACTCGCCACCCACATAAGACCACCTGCCGCGGATTGATCACGCATGAGCGTCGTGCCGAACAACCCTAAGTCTGGATAAAAATCGTAGATTGGTTCACTTGCAAAACTAAAGAACGCTGAAAAAATTGTATTTTGAATATCTGCTGCAAGCAAGTATGGAATCATCGCCCATCTTGGCCATATTGGAGCAGATGGTTCTGGCGCAACCACCGGAAACCAAAAGAGCATTGCAGTGAATAGAAAACAACCGTGTTCGATTACGTGCCACGAATCGCTTTCAAGCGCGAATTTGTATGCAGTTGGATGGTGCCACCCCCATGTTGTGAGCACAAAGAGTGTTAAGGCAACAATAGGGTGTACGAAAAACAGTGCAACGGTATGCGTGCCTTTTGAAGCGATGAATGGGCCGAGCCAATACTTTTGGATGGTGTGCGGTAATCCGCAGAGCAGAGGGAGTGCAGGCCATCCAAGCCACAGAAGTGGGGGCGCAACCATCATCAGCAAGATGTGTTGCGCCATGTGCACTTGCAGAAGTATGCCGGCGAATGCATCGAGCGGTGACACGATTGCAAAGAGGATGACTACAACGCCAGAAACAAAAAAGGCGAGTTTTGCATGTGTGAATTTGTTTGGTTGTCTTCGGTGTAGTCCAAGCCAGCCTCGCAAGTACACGATGCAAACAAATGTGGCAAGTAAAATTGAGATCCAATCAGCGTTCCACTGCAAAAGCATGGCTTGGATTGGGTCCAACATAGATATTAGTCGGCTGGATTCAAGGATTTGTCAGCGGTTTGTGCTTGCGGTTCATCTATTGGATGCAGGGTTGAAAGGAACGCAACGACTGCGCTTAGTTCATCAGCAGAGAGATTGTGTCCATACGTTGGCATGTTCCCTCCGCCTTGAACTGCTTGGCGAATAAGTTGAGGTGTTGTCATTCGAGTCGCGATGGTGTCGAGTTCTGGTCCTCTTTGCCCACCAATTCCACCGAGCTCGTGGCAGTTACGACATTGTTTGTATTGGAAGGTGACTGCGCCTGCTAATTCAAGCGGTGTTCTGCCTTCGATATATTGCACAGGTGTTTCGTCACTGCTCCATGCTTGCATTTTTGGTGACCACGGTGATTGGTATCCAAGTACAGTAAGCACGACGTACACCATAATGATGAAGATCAGCGTGAGGGCTGCGACTGGTCGTTTGCTTATGTGGCGTTCTCCGCTATTGCTCATGAACGGTACAGCGAACAACGCGAGCACAAGGACGATCGGTGCGGTCAAAATTAAAAATGTTTCGATTGCAGGTGGGAGTAACGCAAGCGAGGAAAACACTGACATGAACCAGATGTCAGGTTTTGGCGATGTGTCAATGATGGTTGGGTCGGGGATGCCGTTTGGACCTGCGGGCCCGAGTATTGCAGCAAGCAGAGCAACAACAATAACGAGCCCACCACTAAAAATAGCATCGCGGGCGATCGGCGTAGGGAAGAACGTCGTGCCTTCATCACCGGAAATTCGTTTTTCGTAATCCTCGCGTTCAGTTTTTGGGTTCACAATCGTGCCAGCTATTGGTGGGTCGGAAATACCATTCTTGAGAACAAGCATAACGTGGACGAAAATAGTTCCAGCAATGGTTAGTGGCAAAATGAAGACGTGGAGCGCAAAGAAACGAGAGAGTGTTTCTCCGCCAATGATCGGACCACCAAGCATGAGGTGCACAAGGTAGGGGCCGATGAGTGGAACACGACCAGCCATCGATGCGCCGATGCCAAGTCCCCAATAAGCATCTTGGTCCCAGCGAAGAACTTGCCCAGTGAATGCCATTGCAAGTACGCAGATAAAAAGGACAACGCCAAACACCCACGTGAGTTCACGTGGATATTTATATGCGGCAAAGATAACAACTTGCAGAAGGTGGCAGATGAGCATGAAGACCATCGCGTTGCCAAAGAAATTATGCAATGCCCGAATATACCAGCCCAGTGGTTGAACGTAATTTAGATGTTCAAGCGATTGGTACGCCTCGCCGGCACTGGGCACGTAGACCATTGCGAGCATGACGCCGGTGAGAATTTGCATCAAGAAGCACGTAAGCGTTGCAGAGCCAAACACGTAAAACCACCGCGCACGGAGCGGAACTCGGTGCGACATGATTGGACCTATCGACGATTGCAATTGCATACGTTCGTTGACCCAATTGGAGACCTGCACGAGTTGGCGCAATGGGTTCAGCATTTACACGCTCTCCTGAAGGGTTGGCAAGCGCCCGCCTCGAACTTCAAGGTTCCCATTTTCGATACGGTATTCGTATTCAAAAAGACCGCGCGGCGGTGGTCCTGACGCACGGGAACCATCTGCGTAATAAACACCTCCGTGGCAAGGACACATGAAGAGTTCTGATTCAGCAAACCATTTCACGGGGCAACCAAGGTGTGCGCAGTTGATAGCGAACACTTGGAATGTGGTCTCGTCAATTCGCCTGACCCAGCAAGGTACTTTTGCTACTTCACCATCCCAAGGCACGAGATACGGGTTCATGTACTCTGCAAGTTTCGTTTGCCCTGCTGTGAACTCGTCAAGCTTTCCAAGGGAAACCCATTGGTTTTTTGCTTTCTCAGCAGCAGGGGCAAAGATGAAACCAACAAGTGGGATACCAACAAGTAAGGCGGCAACGCCATTGATAAGGAGCGCTAGTTTGTTTAGAAGAGTTCGTCTTGTCATTTGCTAGTAGCTCCTGCCTTCTTGTGCGATTGAAGCCAAGCGACAATGTCATCGATTGTCTGGTCGTCTGTCTTTCCTGCGAACTGTGGCATGCCAAGTTCAGGTCTTCCAAAAAGAATAACACTCCGCAAATATTGCGGGCTTACAAGTGCAAGGTACTCGGGAGAAACGACTGATCCAGCTTCGTTTCCAAGTCCGTCTTGTCCATGGCAGTGTGCGCACAAATCTGCAAAAGCACCACGCCCCTTTGAAGCATCACCTTGTTGTACTTCATATCGCCTACCACGTGCGAACGGCGGTACATCGCCTCCCCAGTGTTCGCTCATGCCGATGACGATGGAGTCAATTTGTGCATCTGTAAGTGGGTTGCCGGTATTGGATTGAAAGGAAGGCATGAGCGTGCCTTCGCGACCATTCGTAATGAGATCTCGGATGGTAAACTTGCCAGCGACGGAAAGGTAAGATGAATCGTGCAATGCAATAGCACCACTTCCAGCGCCATTGTTTCCGTGGCATCCCGCGCATCGTTGTGCGAAAAGTGTATCGAAGTCAAGTACTTCGCTTGGGCGGACAGATCGCTCGGACGGTGTGGGTTTTCCACAACCAATCACACACAATGAACAGAGCAACATAACAAGAGTTCGGATCATTGTTTCCCCTTTTCAATGCCAGCGCGCTCTGCGAATGATTTAAACTGCAGCGTGTTTATTCGTTCAGATTTTGAAACGACAAATCCAGCGACAAACCCGAACACGATCTGCGCAAAGATAAACCACCACCAGTTGACTGATGCGTCAAGGACTGGATTGAGCGTGCTCATGAGTGTGTAGAGCAAGAAACTCCAGATAAATGGAATAATGAGTGCGCCTAAAAGGATAGGGTGTTTTGGAAGGAGTGGTAGCACGACGCCGTAGACAAGGCCGATGCAAACACTCAGTGTCGCGTGAATTCCAAGGGCGACAATGACCGAAGTCAAGTTGAAGGTGGAGAGCGCTTCTTGAGTAATCGATGGCATAATCGAAGCGGACATTATGTTGAACGGATACCAAGGACTTCCGTGCATGATGAGGGCACCGATGATTGCAACAAGAAGCATCGCAGTACCACCCGCGATACCACCGATGATGCCCGAAGGTGCGCGGTGTATTTCAAGTGGTAGCATTGCGCGGTGATGGGGATGTTGCATGTGCGCTGTTTTCGTACTGGCTACTACAGAAGGCATGTGTTGCGGTTCGACCTGTTGCGTGCACTCAAGTTCCTGCGGGAATCGGTCTTTGAACCAACCGACAAAACCCAAGACACAAAGCACGCCGCCTGCGATTCCAACGAGCCAAGTTGTTAAGAATCCTGCAAACGCAAGAGTTAGTCCTAGGGCGGCAACGAGTGGCCATGCTGTGGGGGCGGGGATGGTGACAGTTGTTTTTGTGGATGCCATTTATTTTCCAATCACATACACGACGAGGAACACAGCAACCCAAACGACATCGACAAAGTGCCAATACCACGATACATATTCAATATTTTGGTGATGGTGTTTCTGTATCCATCCAAGTGTTCCACAAAGCCAAATAACGAAAAGTGCGAATACGCCAAATGTTACATGAAACGCGTGGAATCCAACGAGTGTGTAGTACGTTGACCCAAACAAGTTTGTTTGCAATGCAAGGTGCTTGTCGACAATGAGCCCTTGCCATTCAATCCACGTTCCTGCAAGAAACCATGCGCCAAGTAACACGGTGAGTAACAAGAAGGTTAAAAATCGCGCACTGTTTCCAGCACGTAACGCCTTGAGTGCAACGACAACAGTTGCAGAACTTGCAAGGAGTGCAACGGTGTTGATGGTGACAAGTCCCATCTCAAGTGTGTTTTCTGGGAGTGGACCGCTGATACTTTTGCCAAGGTAAGCAAGGTAGACAACAATGAGCGAGGCGAAGAAAAATACTTCGGTGATAATGACAGAAATCATGCCAAGGTGACCAGATGGCAACATGTGTGGTGCGTTGTTGGAGTTCGACTGTGTCATTCGTACTTCCAATCTGGATCTTCTGGATGTTTTAAATCCCAGAGAGGTCTTCGGCTAGCGACGGTTGGTGTTTCTGCATAATTCCATGGTGGCGGAGGCGAAGTTGTTGACCACTCAAGCGTCCACGCATCCCATGGGTCGTCGCCTGCATCTTTGCCTTTGAACAAACTCCAAAGTACGTTAAGTACGAAAAACAAGAAACCAAACACTTGTACACCAGCACCAATGCTTGAAAGCATGTTCCAAAGTTCTAATCCGCGGCCGGGTAAGAAGGTGTAAACCCTTCTTGGCATTCCATCAAATCCAGCCATATGCATAGGGCCGAAAGTGAGAAGGAAGCCAACGAACAAGAACCAAAATTGCCACTTGCCAAGTGTTTCATTGAGCATTTTTCCTGTGACTTTTGGGAACCAGTAATAAAATCCAGAAAAAATTGCAAAAAGCAAGCCGCCAAAAAGTACCCAATGAAAGTGTCCAACAACGAAGTAGGTATCAGTGAGTTGCCAATCCATTGGTACGACGGCGAGCATGATGCCAGTCATGCCGCCTAAGACAAACATGGAAACAAATCCTGTGGCAAAAAGCATTGGCGTCGCAAATCGAATGTGCCCGCCCCACATGGTCGCAATCCAATTAAAGATTTTCATGCCTGTTGGCACGCCAACAAGAAACGTAGCACCAGAAAAATATGCAAGTACTGCAGGGGATAGTCCAACAGCAAACATATGGTGCGCCCATACGCCTAGCGAAATGAAACCGATGGAAACAGTCGCCGCAACCATCAGTGGATATCCAAACAACACTTTGCGTGAGAAGACAGGGATGACTTCAGAAATGTACGCAAAGCCAGGGATGATAAGAATATAGACTTCGGGGTGTCCGAAGAACCAAAACAAGTGTTGCCAGATGAGCGGGTCGGCGCCAGCTTGCGCGTCGAAAAAATGTGCCCCAAATTGCCTGTCCAGGAGCAACATGATCTGGATTGCCGCAAGTGGAGGGAGCACAATTAAAATAAGCCCTGCGTCTACGAGCATCATCCACGCGAAGAGAGGCATCTTCATGAGTGTCATGCCCTTGCAACGCATTGTTAAAATTGTTGCAACAAGATTGATGGCAGTCATTATGGAACCAAGCCCCGCTACAAAGAGCGAAATGACCCAGTAATCCGTCGCACTTCCGGGAGAAAAAGTAGTTGACGTGAGGGGCGCGTACGCAAACCAGCCAACATTAGGTGCGCCTTCCTCGCCGGTGAGTCCTTGGCCACCGAGAAAACTGAAGTAAAGAAGGAGAGAGCCGAAAAAGAACAACCAAAAACCAAACGCATTCAAGCGGGGGAACGCCATGTCACGAGCACCAATCATGAGTGGCACAAAGTAATTTGCAGCCCCAAGTAAAATTGGCATGCCAACAAGGAAAACCATTGTTGTGCCGTGCATCGTAAAGAAAGCGTTAAATGTATCGGGCGAAAGGATGTCGTTGTTGGGCACTGCAAGTTGCCAACGCATCATGAGTGCTTCGCACCCAGCAATAACGAGATACAAAATGCCAGTCACCATATACATGACGCCGAGCTTTTTGTGGTCGACAGTCACAACCCATTCGTGAATCTTGCTTGAGAGAGGATTGTAAGGCGCGTTGGTCATTTGAGTGTTTGTAAATACTCCACTAATGCATCAAGTTGCGTATCGGTGAGCATCATGTTTGGCATGAGCGCGCCCTCTTTTATGTTGCTAGGGTTAGCAAGCCAAGACCTCAGTGAGGAAGCAGTGTTTGGCGCAGCACCAGACGCAATTGTTTCTCGTGACATAAGGTGTGTGAGGTCAGGGCCGAACCCGCCCTCCATAGAGAGGCCCTTAATGTTGTGGCAATTCACGCAAGCGAGTGTAAGGAATGTTTCTTTACCGTTGAGTTTTGTTGGTGTTTCAAATGCTTTTTGTTGTTGGTCCGCGACCCAAGCGTCGAAGTCTTGCTTGTCTTCCGAGATAACGCGAATGAGCATCTTTGCGTGTTGCGTTCCGCAGAATTCTGCGCATTGACCATACCACGTACCAATTTCATCTGCTTGAAACCAGAGATGGTTTTCGCGGTTTGGGATGCAGTCAATTTTTCCGGCAAGTCTTGGCACCCAAAAACTGTGAATTACATCCGCAGAACGTAATTCAACGAAAACTGGTACCCCTTTTGGGACGTGGAGTTCGCCAGCGGTTGTGATACCGAGATCTTCGTATTCAAACTCCCACCACCATTGGTGACCAGTGACTTTAACTCTAAGCGCTCCCTCGGGGGCTTCTTCCATGTCGAGTGAATAAATAGTTCTCGTGGTTACAAGAAAGAGTGTGAATACGATGATGATTGGAATGACAGTCCATGCGAGTTCTATTGGGTTACTTCCGTAGATTTGCGGGGGCTCGGTTGTCTCGTCACCTTTGGCACGATACCGAAGAATGGACCAAATGAGTGCGCCTTCGGTTACGACAAAAATAATACCGATGACACCAAAGACCAACATAAACAAATCACGAATGGGCGTGGCCGCTGGAGATACGGGGTCAAAAATGTTTAAATTTTGAGATGCGCTTATTGCGAGGCTGTTGCTAGTAACAAAAAGAAAACTCAGAACTAATACGGTGTGTTTGCGCAAGTAATTGGTCGCCCTTAATACGAGTACAGGCATTTAACAGCACAGGAGTCACTTTTGCAAGTGTATTAGGTCGTAGCGGGGGAAATTTCTACGGTTGGTCTACCAACTGAATAATAATTAAAACCTTGGAGCGCCATCTCAGAGCGCGAGTAAATATTTCTACCATCAAAGACTACGGGTTCTTTCAGGTTCGATTTTAATTTTACAAAGTCGGGTGAACTAAACTCTGACCATTCAGTACAAATGATAAGAGCATCAGCGTCTTGCGTTGCTTCGTACATATCAGTAACAATTTGTACTTGTTCCACCTCAGATGAATACGTTTCAGACGCTTCTGGATCAAATCCAGTAACTGTTGCTCCAGCATTTAGCAAAGTTTTAGCAATGTCAATCGAAGGCGCATCTCGGACGTCGTCCGTGTTTGGTTTAAACGCAAGCCCCCAGAGCGTAACTTTTTTGCCTGTGAGGTCACCGTCGAAGTGGTTGAGAATGCGATCGGCGAACCACCTACGTTGACGTTGGTTGAGTTCGTGTACTGCAGTATTTACGAGACAAGGTGCACCTGCATCTTCGCCCATCTCCATAACAGCGAGTGTATCTTTCGGGAAGCATGAACCGCCGTAGCCTACACCCGGCTTAAAAAATTGGGTACCGATGCGGCTATCTGCACACATTCCTGTGCGAACGCGTTCGATGTTTGCTCCGTTTCGTTCGCAAAGAGATGCAATCTCATTTATGAAACTGATTTTGCAAGCGAGCATTGCGTTTGAGGCGTACTTCACCATTTCGGATGAGTGAATGTCAAAGAAAAAGATAGGGTACCCATCACTAATGAACGGTGCGTATAACTTTTCAAGGGTTTGTTGTGCGCGCTCATCTTCAACGCCGCACACCACTCTGTCGGGATGCATAAAGTCGTCGATTGCGTTACCTTCGCGTAAAAACTCTGGATTGTTTGCTATGGAGTGTCTGACTTTGAGTCGTTCTGCGACTTTGTGCGTTGTGCCTACGGGAACAGTTGATTTAACAACAACAGTAGGCGGTTCTGCGAACGAGTCGAGTGAATCTGAAATACTGTCGGCAACACCCATGACGTGTGCGAGGTTGCACCGCCCGTCTTCGCCAGTTGGCGTTCCTACGCAAATGAAAATAATGGCAGCATCGGTATACGCAGTTGTGGGGTCGTCAGAAAACCCCAACCTATTGGCTTTTATAGACTTGCGCATCATTTCAGCTAAACCAGGTTCATAAAAAGGTGCTTCACCCTTTCGAAGAGTTGCTACCTTTTTTGGGTCAATATCAAGGCAAGTTACATCATTGCCAGCGTTTGCAAAGCAAGTACCTGTAATCAAACCAACATAACCTGTTCCTACAATTGTTATTTTCATGGCTTCATTATACCCTTTTCAAGGTTTAATAGGAATTGCTTGCGAGCAAGTTCTTTGCTTTGAGGGTCTGTTTGACCAGCAAAACCATGCAATTTTCCAGAAGATGAAATGACACGATGGCATGGTGTAAGAATGACAACCGGATTATTACGCATTGCTTGACCTGCGGCTCGCATAGCATTTGGAGAGCCCGCTTTTGCTGCGAGTTCTGCATACGTAATTGTTGCACCGAAGGGTATTGTTCGG
>JACNLR010000051.1 GCA_014381385.1 Planctomycetota bacterium
GTCAAGAGCAGGTTGCACTCTGCTGTTGCAGCATTTAGCCAAGCATGGCAAACAGCAAACAGCGAGGAAGCGTTATGAGCAAGGGCTTTGACCATCTTAAACTTAGTAAAGCAGACGCAGAAATGCTCGACCAACTTGTTGATGTCGGTTTTGAACTCGCCCAATTAGAGTACCTCTCTCCTGAAGATACACAACGAGCAAACTCTATTCTCAAGACGCTCGGTTTACTCGACGCGTATCCTGTTGAAGATGCTTCTGATACGCTCATCGACGCAACACTTGCACGCATCGATCAATACGAAGCAAAGCGTTCTGCGCGAATGCAAATTCATACACCCGAGCTTGAAACAACCAAACGTGGTTTCCGAATTCGCATGCCCGACCTCATTAGTGTCGCCGCTATGATTCTCATTACGTTTTCTGTATTCGCGATGCTTACAAACAGCGCGCGTAACCAATCCATCAGTAATGAATGCGCTTCTAATATGGCAATGGTTGGGCATGGACTTTTTAATTATGCAAGTGACCACAACGGCAACACGCCAACCGAGCAAGCAACGGAAGTAGCATCTTTGTTCGGTGGAATTGTTCCAGATCGGACCGATGCGGAAGTATTAGCAACAGAAGGTTACTGCGAACACCACCACTTGAATTGCCCCGGTCATGGTGGTCAGGGGCGCGGGTTTAGTTACCAAACACAACCCGCTGCAATGTGGGACGAAATGCACAGCAGAGGCAATGTCATTATTATTATGAGCGATCAAAATCCTGTCCTTAATAAAATGCTCGCAAACCAAGCATTTGATCCCCTTACTCCGTCCCCAACACATGGTGCGTTCGGTCAAAACCATCTCCGTGACGATGGCTCGATTGCCTCGGGTGCTGCACCTGTTTTTGGAGGCGATTTAATCTGGATTCTCGACGGCAAAAACCGTGGTATCGAC
This sequence comes from Planctomycetota bacterium, assembly GCA_014381385.1. Lineage (GTDB taxonomy): Bacteria > Planctomycetota > Phycisphaerae > Phycisphaerales > SM1A02. Next base: position 945 of record JACNLR010000051.1, read on the forward strand.
ATTTTTCTGACACATTAACGCAATTCACAACGTCCAATGTTTCTGGTACACTATGCGGCTCGATTGGAGCAATTGATATGCCAAAGTTAAAGTCACATAAAGCACTCTTAAAACGCGTTCGCATCACTGCTAATGGCAAAGTGAAGATTCGCCGAGCATTCGGTGGTCACCTTCGCAGCCATAAATCTGGCAAATTGATGCGTTCATACAGTTCGCCCAACTATGTTGGCAAGGCGGATATCAAGCGTATTTCAGCGATGCTTAAAATGCGATTAAGCCCAAGCAAGTAACTGATTGAGAAACGATCTGTTTGACGGGCCGAAGTGTTCAACACGAAGTTGAAACCCCGATCAGACGAAACTAAGGAGGCAACACATGCCACGCGTACGAAAAGGTGCCGCTCGGAACAAGGCACGAAAAAGATTATTGAAAGCCGCTCGCGGTTATTGGGGAACAAAAAGTCGTCACAAGCAACAAGCAAAAGTAGCACTTACTCGTGCTGGTCAATTTGCATACCGCGATCGTCGTGCACGTCGCCGTGACTTCCGCCGAATTTGGATTACTCGAATCACTGCTGCGTGCCGCATGCGAGGCACGCGCTACAGCCGATTCATCAACGGTTTGTCAAATGCTGGCATCTTGCTTAACCGCAAAATGCTGAGCCAAATGGCAATCGAAGACCCAAAGGCATTTGACCAACTCGTAAAAATGGCTGAAGAAAAAACAACTGCTCAAGCGAGCAAGTAATCCGTTTTCTTATAGAAGCAATTAAACACTACCGCACTACCGGTGCGGTGGCTCCTTCGTCACGATTTTTATCGAAGGCGATTGTGCAATCAATCCCAGAAAAAGCAAACAAGCGTGTTTTGGAAGTAGGTTGCGGTACTGGTGCGTTTACGAAAGAGATCTTAAAAAAGCTGCAAGATGGTGATGCGTTTCACATCGTCGAACTCTCCGCTGATTTTTGCGAAACTGTTGAAGTGAACTTGCTTCAACCATTTCGCAAAGACAATCCAAATATAGAAGTGGAAGTGCATAACGCACCAATAGAAGAGGCAAATCTTGAAGGTAAATACGATGCAGTAATCTGTGGATTGCCTTTCAATAATTTTCCACTGGATTTGGTCAACCACCTGTTTGCAGTACTGTTTGGTTTTCTTAAAGAAGGTTGCGAACTTGCGTACTTTGAATATCTAGGCATGTTGAAACTAAAACGCGTTTTTGGTTTTCCAAGTGTTCGGCGAGAAACAAAACAACGCAGAAATGACATCAACGCACGATTCGAAAAGCAATCGGGTACGCAGCAAACGGTGTGGATCAATATCCCATCGTGCAGGGTTGTACGATTAAAGGGATGTTGATTCAACGAGTTACGGCAGAAGAATGTTTTGGTTTGCGAGAATCTATTTTGCGACCGGGGCAACCAAAAGAAAACTGGACATTCGAATCGGACAATGACCCACGAACAATCCATCTTGCAATGAAAGATGGCGAGGAAATTGTCGCGATTGTTTCTCTGTTACCCGAAGAAAAAGAAGGTTGCCCATGGCGAATACGGGCGATGGCAGTAAAAGAATCATTGCGGGGTCAGGGTATTGGTCAACAGTTACTTATTGCGCTTCTTGCAACGGTAGACGAATCAATTTGGTGCACTGCGCGTAAAAACGTACAGGATTTTTATCAAATAAACGGTTTTACAATTTTTGGCGACGAATTCACGATGAACGATATGCCGCACGTTTATATGCGGTTTATTACCCCTTAACAGATCGACGTCGCTTCAACTCAGCATCCACAAAGCCTTCGAGCGCGCCATCTAAAACAGTTTGCGGGTTGCCAATCTCGTGGTTAGTGCGGTGATCTTTGACACGGTTGTCGTATATCACGTAACTGCGAATCTGCGTTCCCCAGCCCTGATCAACAGCACCACCTGTTGCTTTGTCTAGTTCTGCTTGCCGTCTTTCTTCTTCGAGTTGTTCCAACTTTGCTTGCAAAATACGCAGCGCTTGCTTGCGGTTTTGCAGTGCCGCTTTGTGCGTCGAACTTACGACCATGATGCCCGTTGGCTTGTGCACAATACGCACAGCCGAAGCGACCTTGTTCACGTTTTGACCACCCGGACCAGAGGAGCGTGCAAAGAACGTGAAATCTACTTCCTTTTCATCGATCTCAACATCATTCTCGTCAAACTCAGGAATCACATCAACCGTAGCAAAACTGGTTTGTCGTTTACCCTGAGCGTTGAATGGTGAGACTCGTGCAAGCCGGTGCGTGCCTCGTTCACAACTCATGTACCCATATGCCATCGGCCCCTTAATAAGGTACGTGACTTCGCTAATCCCAACCTCTGTTCCGTGCGTCGTACTGACTTCTTCCACTTTAAAGTGCATATTTTCCCAGTAACTTTTATACATACGATCGAGCATCGAAGCCCAATCGTCCGCCTCAGTACCTCCGTCGCGAGACTGAATCGAGACGAAACAATTCCGGTGGTCGTGCTTGCCGTTTAAGAGTGATTGTGTTTCGACCTTGTCCATGCGTTTTTGCATTTTGTAGAGTTGCCCATCCACCTCAGTGAGTAAATCAGCATCGCTCGCTTCTTTGGCAAGATCGTAGCCCACGAGGGCGTCTTCAAAGTCGGAAATGACCTCTTCCAAGTCGCTTGTTTGTGCCTTAAGCACTTTGTAGTTATCGATGACTTTTTGGGCAGCGGTTTGACTGTCCCAAAACCCAGCGACGTTCATGTCTTCTTGTAATTGTTCTCTTTTTTTTACTTTTGCATCGTAGTCAAAGAGAGTCACGAATCGTTAAAATCCGCGCCTCAAGATCGTCAATAATCGGCTGATGTGCTTCAAAATGCATGGGTGGCATGGTATCAGAAGGGCGCTTGTTGTACTCTACTCACTATGCAATCATCGACTATCCTTCCTAGTATGGAAATTTCTGACCGAGCAAAATCAATCCCGCCTTCAATCACGCTTGCCATTAGCGCAAAGGTGAAAGAAATGAAAGCAGCGGGCAAAAAAGTCATTGCTTTTGGAGCTGGTGAGCCAGACTTTGCTACCCACCAGAAGATCTGCGACGCAGCAATTGATTCGTTGAAGTCTGGCGCGACACATTACATGCCATCTGCGGGGACTCCAGAAGCGCGCGGAGCAATCGCAAACAAACTGCGAACGGAAAACAATATTGATTGCACGCAAGCAAACATTTCAATCAACGCGGGCGCAAAGATGTCAATTAATTTGGCGCTGATGTCCATTCTTGATGCAGGGAAAAATCAAGAAGTGGTTGTGCCGACTCCAGCGTGGGTGAGTTACAAACCAATGATTGAACTTGCAGGCGGGTCGATGGTTGAAGTACCCACAACGGTGGATTCGCAATTTAAGTGCTCACCAGAAGAATTAGAAGCAGCAATTACGCCAAACACAAAAGCAATTATGCTTAATACTCCAAGTAATCCGTGTGGCACAATGTACACACCAGAAGAGTTACGAGCAATTGCAACAATGCTGGAGCGTCATCCAGATGTTTACATATTGAGCGATGAGATTTACGAACGGCTAATTTACAGCGACATCGAACATCTCTCACTAGGTTCAATTCCTCAGATAGCAGGGCAGGTCATTACGATTAACGGTTTGTCAAAAGCGTTCGCCATGACGGGCTGGAGAATTGGGTATGTGTGCGCCCCCGAAAACGTGGTGAAGGCGATGAATACATTGCAAAGCCAAATCAATACTTCAATTACAAGTTTTTGTTACGCGGCGATTCCCATTGCTCTTGAAATGAACGACGAAGTCGAATCGATGCGACAAATTTTTGCAAAGCGCGCCGCCTTGATGTTCGAACGTATTCAAAAATGGCCAAACGTAGAGTGTGCACAACCCACTGGTGCGTTTTACACCTTCCCAAAAATTTCATACTATTTCGGAAAGACATCACCTGCGGGAACCGAAATTACAAACGCGGTTTCGTTTGCGGGCGCTTTGCTTGAAGAAACAAAGATAGCAGTTGTTCCGGGCGACGACTTTGGCGGTTGTGGCCCTGACCATATACGCCTTTCCTTCGCTTGTAGCGAAGAACAAATCACAGAGGGCGTTACCAAAATCGGCGATTGGCTAGCAAAATTCTAAATAAACAATCCCGCGGGTCGTTTGTTTCATAAGAAAAAAAGCGGGGGCGGTGTATACGCCTGCTTATTTATTTCTGTTGATGTGCTTATTTAACGCAGCAAATAATGGTTGCTAAACTAAACCATCCAAAAAGTGCAGTCAAAGCAATTCGTTTCGTTATCTGCGTGGTAAATGATGCCGGGAATCAAATCTCAGCACCCGCGACTTTGGAGATGCCGTCGATGGATGAGAGTTGTTTAAGCAAGTCGTCACTTGGCACAGCGTTTGTCTTAATAATCATCATCGCAACACCATCGTCATCACCGTGACCAATGACCATTTCGTCGATGTTGAGTTTTGCGGTTCCCAAGACGTCCCCAACCTTACCGACCATGCCGGGCGTGTCATCGTTAAACAAGGCAATCATGTGGCCACTTGGCACCATGTCAAACCGGCGACCTTCAATATTCGTTACTCGAGGTAAGCCATCAGCATGCACCGTACCTTGGATAGTGTGTTCGTGTTCGCCCTTTGTACGGATTATGAGTGAGTCAATCGCATCGGTTGCGCCAACAACTGTTGACGCTGTCACGCCGAGTTCGCGCGCCATGGCAGAAACATTGATAATCGAAATAGGTTCGTCGCAACACTGTTGTAACAACGCAACAAGTGCGTACCTCGCAATCGTGTCAGCTTTTCCAGCAGTTGCAGCACCGCGAAGTTCGACGGTTACTTCCGTGGTGTTTGTAATGGTCGCAACCGTGCCAAGCAATGTAATCATGCGCTGGGAAAGTTCGACATACGTGCGCTGCTTGTTATTCAATTCAAGGTCAAGACCGCCTGCGTTAACCGCACTATCTAAACCCTCGCCTTGCAAGTAACGAAGTAAGGACGCACATGCATTTACTGCAACGGCTTCTTGCGCTTCAACTGTTGAAGCGCCAAGATGTGGTGTACACAATACTTTTGGGTGGCTTCTAAACGGATGATTTTCAGCAGGGGGCTCGGACATGTAGACATCAATCGCTGCTCCTTGGCACTGCCCTGCATCGAGTGCTGCAATCAGAGCTTCTTCGTCAACGATGCCACCACGGGCGGCGTTAACAACGAGTAAATCATTTTTGCAAATTGCAAATTGATCTTTTCCGAGCATGCCTGTTGTTTCTTCAGTCCGAGGGACGTGGAATGTCACGATATTGACTTGCTGGATGAGTTCGTTAAAGGATGGCACCATACGCACTTGTCCATCAAGTGCCATTGCTTCTTTCATAAATGGATCAAAGCCGAGGACTTCCATGCCAAAAGCGAGCGCTCTCCTTGCAATTGCTTGCCCAATTCTGCCCATGCCCACAATTCCAAGTGTTCGGCCTGCAAGTTGCACGCCAACAAAATCCCCTCGGTCCCAACCGCCATCACGAAATATGGCATTTGAATTGGCGACGTTTCGAGCGAGAGCGATCATCAGCGCAAAAGCGTGCTCAGCTGTCGTTATCGTCGATGCAGACGCCGAATTCATCACGGCAACGCCGTATTTCGTCGCTGTGGGTAAATCGATGTTATCCACACCAACACCGGCTCGAGCGATACCCTTAAGCCTGCAATCAGGTGTTTCGAAGCATCTATCGAGTATTTCTTCGGGCAATTTGACCGCAGAACGCACAATTACACCGTCTACGGCGGCAATTGAATTGACGAGTTCGTCACCCGTAAGTCCTGTGTTTTCAATCACTTCTACGTTTGGTTGTGCTTTAAGGTAGGTGGCGCCCTCTGGGGCGAGTTTGTCTGCGATAAGTATTTTAATGGTCATAACCTTCGGATTCTGTATCTAATGAAAGAGGTAGTAAATAGGGGTGAATTCTGCTAGAATAGTCGATTCAAATAAGTTGAGGAAAAAAATGACAACAATGACTATTGATACTGCGGATTTTAAACGACATGAAGGCGACTGTGGCTCACCAGAGGTACAAATTGCTTCTTTGACGTCTCGAATTATGGAGTTAAACGAACATCTCAAAGACCACAAGCATGACCGCCACTCACGAAGAGGGCTCATCATGATGGTTGGTAAACGAAACAGGTTGCTCAAATATCTTTCACGGACGAACCGTGAAGCGTATCAAGCAACAATTAAGAAACTAGGGCTACGAAAGTAAAATAGCCCCTAACCGCAGTCACCCGAAAAGTTCGCAGAAGGTGGTGGCAGTGGACAAGCGGCGGTCGTGAATACGCCCGCGTCTCGTCTTCTGTCTCCCTACTAGTAGCAAACAGATTTTGGGTATTGCACTACAAGAGGAGTACTTACAATGAGTACAAAAATAATTGTCGAACGGGAAATTGGAAATCGCATGATGCGATTCGAAACCGGTGAAGTCGCAAAACAAGCAAGCGGTGCTGTTATTGCTTCGTACGCTGACACAGTTGTCATGTGTACAGCAATGCGATCTGACCCAAGGCCGGGTCTAGACTTTTTCCCATTACAATGTGATTACCGCGAGCGCACAAGCGCAGCTGGTAAATTTCCCGGCGGCTTCCGCAAACGCGAAGGCGCTCCAAACGAAAAAGAAATTTTGACGATGCGATTGATGGACCGTCCGATTCGTCCGCTCTTCCCAGACGGATACATCGACGAGTGCCAAATTCAAGCATGGGTCATGAGCCACGACGGCGAAAACGATGCAGACGTACTAGCATGTACTGCGGCATCCGCAGCACTTTGCTTGACAGATTCACCGTTTGAAGGCCCTGTCGCGACTGTCCGTGTTGGTCGAATCGTCACAGACGAAGGTGAAACATTCGTTCTTAACCCAACCCACACCCAAATGCAATATTCCGATCTTGACCTTGTACTCTCGGGCCACAGCGATGGCGTCAACATGATTGAAATCGGTGCAGCGCAAGTAGACGAAAAATCCGTGATGGGCGCGATCAAGTTTGGATACGAAGAAGGCGTCAAACCGATCTTGGAACTCCAAAACGAACTTGCAGAAAAAGCGGGTACTACGGAAAAACGCGTTGGCGATTTATCACTTCCAAGCGATGAAGTCATGGCAAAAGTCACCGAACTTGTGAAGACAAAAATGCTCGAAGCGCGTCGTATCCCTGGTAAAGCGGACCGGTCTGAAGCAGTCAATGCACTTCGTAGTGAAATGATTGACAACAACTTCGCAGTTCCGGAGGGTGTTTCATACAGCGAGCATATGACCGCTGAAAAAACACAACGACAGGCGAAAGAAGCCTTCCGTAAACTTGAAAAGAAATGTACTCGTCAACTTATTGTTGAAGAGTCCATTCGCGCTGACGGTCGATCTTTCGATCAAATTCGCGATCTTGTAATGGAACCAAGTTACTTCCCACGCACGCACGGTTCAGCATTGTTCCAACGCGGTGAAACACAATCCCTGGTTACTTGTGCGCTTGGTACAGGTCGCGACGAACAAATCGTTGATGGCTTAATGCCAGAGTACGCAAAAAAGTTCTACCTTCATTACAACTTCCCACCGTTCTGCGTTGGTGAAGCTGGTCGTATCATGGGTCCAGGTCGAAGGGAAATCGGTCACGGTGCTCTCGCCGAACGCTCATTGATGGGCATTCTTCCAGATGTTGAGGATTTTCCATACACCATTCGTTTGGTCAGTGACATTACTGAATCAAACGGTTCGTCTTCGATGGCGAGTGTGTGTGGTGGTTGTCTTGCGCTTATGGACGCAGGCGTTCCAATTCAAAATACATGCGCTGGTATCAGCGTTGGTCGTTTTAGTAATGACGAAGGCAAAATCGTTCGCGTGATGGACATCATCGGCGAAGAAGATTTCTTTGGCGACATGGACTTTAAAGTGTGTGGTACCAAAGAAGGTATCACAGGCGTGCAACTTGACCTTAAGGCTCGTGGACTCTGGTTCGAAGAACTCGAAACAATTTTCGAAATGGCGCGCAAAGGCCGGTTCGATATTATTGATCAAATGGAATCAGTTATTCCTGCACCACGAGAAGAACTTTCAGAGTATGCACCACGGATGCTTACGATTACGATTAACCCAGAGAAAATTGGCAAGCTCATCGGTCCTGGTGGCAAGACAATCCGTCAAATCACGGAAGACACTGGTGCAAACATCGACATCAATGATGACGGTATCGTCTTTATTAGTTCGGTCGATCTTAAGTCAGCTAATGCTGGTCTTGCTGCAGTTGAAGCAATCGCTGCAGAAATTAAAGTTGGTAGCGTCTTTGAGGGCAAAGTTGTTTCAACACGTGACTTTGGTGCATTCATTGAAAT
>JACNLR010000065.1 GCA_014381385.1 Planctomycetota bacterium
GGTAATCGCACCAGAATTCGTACCATTGTTGGGCTTCGTCTTCGTGGCAGAACCACTCGATTTCCATCTGTTCAAACTCGCGGGAACGAAAGATGAAATTTCGTGGGGTAACTTCATTGCGGAATGCTTTGCCGATTTGTGCAATACCAAACGGAACTTTGACTCGGGATGTGTCAACGACGTTCATAAAGTTCAGAAAAATACCTTGCGCTGTTTCAGGTCGTAAATATGCCTTATTGTCTTCTCCACCTGTTGCGCCAACAGTCGTGTCGAACATCAAACTAAATTGACGAGGTTCGGTGAGGGTACCAACTTCTTTTGTGTCTGGCCCAACGATTCGTTCGAATGCATCGGTTGGTACATCGGTCAGCAATGAAGTTAAGTGTTCGTCACCGAGTGCATCTATTTTTTCGTATTTAGCCAGTAATTTCCTTGCTCGTTCTTCAGATTCTTCATCGCCTTCGATGAATGCGTACATCCTGCCTTCTCCGTTTGCATTTGCGATGACTTCAAGGTGGTCGGCTCGGTACCTAGATTTTGTTTCTCGGCAATCAACCATCGGGTCATTAAAACCACCAACGTGTCCCGATGCTTCCCAGACTTTTGGATTTTGGATAATGGAAGAGTCAATGCCGACGATGCTCAGTGGCTTACCATCAGGACCCATTGGCGGGCAGTGCACCATGTCGTGCCACCAAGCATCGCGCAAGTTGTTTTTGAGTTCAGTGCCAAGTGGCCCATAATCCCAAAAACCATTTATTCCACCGTAGATTTCACTTGCTGGGAAAATAAATCCTCGGCGTTTGCAGAGTGAAACGAGTTCTTCCATTGAAAATGTAGTTGTCATATTTGCAATTTTAGCACGCAGCGAAGTGACGAGTATCCGTAAGTTGGCAAGCAAGTGAAATTGCGTGTTGAAGCGATGAGGCATCTGCAGTATCAGCACCAGCAATGTCAAAAGCCGTGCCGTGGTCAGGGCTCGTACGCACTATGGGTATCCCAACAGTCCAGTTTACGGCTGACTGGGCTGAAAGTAATTTGATAGGCAAGAGACCTTGGTCGTGATACATCGCAACGACTACATCGTACGGAGCAGCACGCGAAAAAATAGTGTCTGCTGGGAAGGGACCGTGCACATCAAGCCCGTTATTCCTTGCTACTTTTATTGCAGGGGAAACAATCCGCGATTCTTCATCGCCAAGAAGCCCGTTTTCACCAGCGTGGGGATTGAGTCCAGTGACAGCGATTTTCGGTCGTTTTATACCGATTTGTTTGCAGCCTAGGTCTGCTAAATCAATTGCGTCAAAGACTTTACCAATTGTAAGAACGTTGCGAATATCCATAAGAGGTATATGGCATGTTGCCAATACGACTCGCAACTTGTCTGATACAAACATCATCGCGTGTCGCTTTGCTTTTGTTCTTGCTGCAAACAATTCTGTATGCCCTGGCCATTTGTATCCTGCGAGTGACCAGCTTTCCTTACAAATCGGTGCAGTTACAATTCCATCAAGATGACGGGGGTGCGAAACTGGAAGCATCGCATCTGTGATTGCACTCTCGACCCAACGCTTTGAAACAATACCACCGAGTTTCGATGGTTTGTGTTTTAGAAATGGAAGGCCTTCTTCGCCATCATCGAGTACAACAATATTTGAAGTTATATTTTGTGAAGCACGTTCTGCATTTGCGTCAACTCTATCCCACCTAGTTTGCAAATTGCACCTGTCTGCTGCAAGGGTTAGCGACTCGTTCGCTCCATAAATGACAAAACGAGCCTTGCTCGATAGCGCAGTGTTTTGCAGTGCTTTTGCGATTATTTCTGGCCCAATCCCTGCGGGGTCACCCATGGTTATGCCAATTATTGGCTTGGTATCCATTACCCAATACCACCCTTAAGCGGACCGCTGCCAAACTTTTCTCGCAACTTTTTCATCGCTTTATCTTCTTCACGAAGGGGAGCGTCGTCACCTTCGCCGCTTTGCAACGCTTGCTTAAGTGAAAGAGCGATTCGTCTTGTTGCTGCATCGACAGACAGCACTTTGACTGTAACGACTTGTTTTTCTTTGACAACGTCTTTAGGTGATTTGATTCTGTGATCCGCGAGTTCTGAAATATGTATGAGTCCTTCTGTGCCTGATCCTAGATCAACAAAAGCACCAAAGTCTGCAAGCCGCGTGACAGTACCTGTTACCATTTCTCCTTCTTCAATGGCTGCCATCGATGAAACGAAAGGGTCTTCCATAAGCTGTTTCATGCCAAATGCAATTTTTGGTTGGTCATTTGTTAGATCGATATCAAGGATTTGAATCTTGACTTGATCGCCGACTGCAACAAGCTTAGCAGGGTCAACATCGCGTTCCCACGTCATCTCTGATTTATGGATAAGGCCTTCAAGTCCACCAATATCTGCAAATGCACCGTAAGGTTGTACAGAAGTAATGGTGGCGTCATGTGTATCGCCAACGGTTAAGGTTTCAAGCATTTCTCCTTTTGCAGCTTCTCGTTCTGCAAAGAGGACTCTTTTTCGGCTTAAGACGATGCGGTTCGCGCGTCTGTCAAGTTCCATGACTTCGCAAGCCATTTTCTGACCAATCATGATGTCAAGATCTGGTAGGTGGTGGATTGCAACTTGACCTGCAGGCATAAATGCTTTGTGGCCAGCGACTTCCATTTCTAAGCCACCTTTGTTTGTGCCTGTACAGTTTGCTTCGATAACGTGTCCTGTTTCAAGTGAATCCCATGTTGCCTTTTGAATTGCGCCTTTTCGAGAGAGTACGAGCATGCCATCTTGGTCAACTCTTTCGACTATAAACTCTAGTGAATCCCCGACTTGTGGCAATTCTTCAAAGTGAGATTTTGGGCAAAAGCCCTGTTCCCGTGGTCCAAACTCGACAAGAACATTGCGTCCGTGTAGAGCAGCGATGACACCAGCACGGGTCGATCGCCCTGAAGAGCCCTTTTGAGGTGTTTCATCGAGCATTTCTGCAAAACTTCCATCGCCTATGGCAGCAAAAATTTCACTCTCTAAATCTTCATTAAACGATTGTTTAGCCATTTGTACATCGTACACGATGTCGATTTTTTGGGTTAGAACCAATTAGGGTTAGACCCCACTAGGAGACGTTCGTAGGGTTAAGATGTGATTACGGATATTTTGCTGACACTTGCGTATCATTTTTGAGTCGCCGATTCACTGTAATAGAGCTTCGCATCGTGTATCATCGTGCCCAATCGTCGGTCGTTGGCGATTATTCATGTCTAGGAACTAAGGAACACAACAAAAATGGCACATCCCTCCGCTGCTTGGGGTATCGAAATTGGACAGTTTGCGATCAAGGCTATTCGCCTTGAACGTGATGGTGATGACGTGCATGTAACGGATTTTTCCGTCATACCGCATCGCAAAGTTCTTTCAACACCCGACATTGATATTGCAGAAGTTACGCGCTTAAGCCTAGGACAATTTATTAGCGAAAAGAATTTGGAAGGTGAGCAACTTGTCATTTCCGTTCCAGGGCACTTGGCATTTGCTCGTTTTGCAAAATTGCCACCGGTAAAAGCAAAAGCGCTACCAGACATTGTTAAATTTGAAGCAGTGCAACAAATTCCGTTTCCGATTGAAGATGTAGAGTGGGATTATGAAGCGTTCAGAGAGGAAGGTGCACCGGAACTTGAAGTTGGCATCTTCGCCATTACACGGGAACGTGTGAACGAAAAACTTGACGTGTACAGTGAAGTTGGTCTGAGTCCTGAAACATTAACACTAAGTCCAGTTGCGTTGTTTAACTCAATGAATTATGACTTAGAGTTGGGTAACGCTACTTCACCAATTGTTTTTATAGATATTGGCACGCAAGCGACTGACGTTATTATTGCAAACGGCGATCGCTGTTGGATACGCACGTTCCCGCTTGGTGGAACCCATTTTACAGAGGCAATTGCTAAGGCATTTAAGATTTCGTACGCAAAAGCGGAACGCCTTAAAATTGAATCTGCAAGTAGTAAGTATGCGAAGCAAATTATGCAAGCGATGCGCCCTGTCTTTTCAGACTTGCTTCAAGAACTCCAACGTTCGATGAGTTATGCAGCTTCGATGGGCGAGTTAACTGAAATGATTGGCATTGGCTCAACTTTTAAAATTCCAGGATTGCGAAAATTTATTGGTCAACAGCTACAAGTAAATGTGACTCGACTAGACGAGTTTAAACGCGTTGATGTTGGTGGCAGGGAAGCGACTACGTTTGCAGAAAACTGCGTAAACCTCGCAACAGCCTATGGCCTTGCTTTGCAAGGAGTTGGCCTTGGACAAATCGATATTAATTTAGTGCCAGCGGCAGTCTTAAGAGAACAAATGTGGCACAACAAAACGAAGTGGTTTGTTGCTGCTGCGAGTATTATCGTTGTTGGAAGTGCGCTCTCAATTCTTGGGCCGTTTTTACAAGAACGGCAACTTCGCGATCAAACACCAAATGAAGTTACGAACGTAATCCGAGATGGTAAAAAACTCGTTGGAGATTTTGGAAAAGCAGAAAAGAATGGACGAGTTGGCGATGAGGCTGCGCAACTTCTAACCCTTTTTGATTACAGAAATGTTTGGCCGTTTGTCGTACAAGATTCTGCTGACGCGCTCGCAGCTGCTGGGCCATCAAATCGCAATATGTTACTTGGTGACTTTTTAAACATGTTCCCAGAAGCAACTAATCGACCGCTCGTTCAGCTGTATTTTCTCGATGGCACCCTCGCTTCGGGAGTTGGAGACGGAATTTCGACTATATCCGTTTCTATGGAAGTGGAACTTAGCCACGCCGATCCAATCAACTTTTTAACTTCGACAGTTGCAAAATGGCTTACGGACAATGCGCTGCCAGAAGGCAATCGTGAAAACGTGCCTTACACAATCGTTGCGAATTCAGTGAGTTGCAATCCTTCTCTTCTTGTTACCCTCACGGGCTCGGACTTTTACGTGCCAGAGGGTTCTGCTCGAAGTGGCTCGGGCCGAGGCAGTGGAAGAGGCAGGGGAAATAACCGAGGTAACGGTCGTAGCGGAAGCGGCGGCGGACCTGTTGGCAGCAGTGGTGGTGGACCCGTTGGCATGAGTGGGGGCAGTGGCGGGGCAAGAGGTGGCAACTCAGGTGGAGCGCCTCGCGGAAATGATGGTGGACTTCGGGGTAATAGCGGGGGAGAACCTGCACCACCAGAGCCAGAAGAATCAAATATTCCATTCAAAGAAGTCACGATTGGTACGCTTGATGAACTTGCGCCGTTGCCTAAGCATACCGATCCTCAGTTGCATCCCGAAGATATTGAGTGGTACAGAGCTACTATCACATTTGACGTTGAAATTGCAGCGCAACCCGAAACAATTCCAAACACACCGGAACCCCCACGGGGAGGTAGAAGATGAGCAAGAAAAAAGGCCTCGATTTAGATACACAGAAAATCATCGCTTGGTGTAAGGGAAATATTGTTCTCGTCATTCTTATAATTGTCAGTATTGCCTCCATTGTAGGTTTTCCAAAAATGGCAGCTACGATGGAAGACGATTTGCGTGGCAAACTAAAGGACCGTGCGAACAAGTTTTCTGAATTGGATAAATTTGCCCAAACAAAAATTTCACTCCCTGCAAGTGATGAGTCGTCAAGGGAAGTCGTGAACCAGGCGCTCATTGATGAGTATGTTGTAGTAACTGGTGAGATTATCGAAGAAGCGCAAAAGGTTATCCAGACTGCAATCGAATTGAACTCCAAAGAGTACCAAGTTCTTTTTGCGGGCGAGTTATTTCCATCCCCAACGCAAGCGCAAATGGAAACGCTCCCGCAACTTTTCTACAGACAGTTAGAAAAGAAATACAAAGATTTACTAACGATGGTTCGCGCGGGTTCGCCAACATCGCGCGAAGAACTCGTTGCCTCGCTTGAGGACGAACGAATTCGTTTTATGGATTCCCATCTAAGTACAAAGCAAGACGCTGACCTAACACAAGAACAACGTAGTAGTTTGGAAAAACATCTGTCGAAAATTCGTATGACGACATTGCGAACGCATGCACAAGATATCGGTTTGTATCTTGAAGAATCTACCTTAGACATACCTACGTTCTCACTCACGGTCATTCCAAGTGTTGGGAAATTATTTGTATGGCAATGGAGATACTGGGCAGTGGCTGATGTTCTTGGATCAATTGCCTCCATCACCGACAGGCAGTCTGAACCCCCCTCTCCAGTCACACAAGTCATCTCACTGGAAGTATTAGCCCTACCGGCAATCACTGGAGAGGCGCCAAAGGGAGGCGCAGGCAACAGTGGTTCGGGAGGTTCAGGCGGTGGATTCGGAGGCAATTCGGGCGGTGGGAATAATAATGGCGGCCCACTGGGTGCTCCCCTTGGAGGTCCCCTTACAAGTGGAGGCGACGGTGGGCCAACGTTTTTTGGAGGTCCCGGAGGTCCAGGAAAACCAACAGGTCCAAAACCACCAACGCCTCCTCCACCAAGGGGTGGAAATGATCGAGGAAACGATGGAGAGGGTTCACTTGCAGATTCATTTACGGGTCGAACCAGCGGTGAGCTTTTTGACGTGCTACAAGTCCGCGTTTCGATGATTGTTGATACGCAGCGTATTCCAACCATCCTCGATGGATTCGCAAGATACAATTTCTTTACCGTCATTGACTTAGAACTGCAACCAGCAGATAAGTTTTTGGCATTAGATGATGGGTACGATTATGGGTATGCTTCTGTTTCTCAAATGACAGTGGTCTTTGAAGCAGCATGGCTTCGCTCATGGACGACTGAATATATGCCAGACGAAGTGAAGACTATGTTGGGTATGCAAATTGAAACAGAGTAATACACGCATTACAGCAGATTGGATGTTTTGTAGATGAAAAACAACAGCGTCAAGTTATGGGAAGAGTACATAGAGTACGCCGTACTCGCTATTGCGATCCTCGTTCTAGCTTGGTTTGCATGGGGTGCATTTGGAACCAGCATAGAAGTAAAAGTTGGAAAGCGCGTTGTAACGACAACGTCTGTTGACGCGGATCTTATTGAAGCAGCGAAGGAAATTGCCCCAAAACAGAGTGATAGTGCCCCATCGCCTATGGAGATTATTGCACCCGACCCCCTTGGTGTTACGTTTACTACAAGAGCTTTGGCAAGTGTTTCTCCAAAACCAAAGGTTTTGTTTCCAGCGTTAGATATGTCCGCGAATGTCGATAAAGACCAAGGAATCCTTGCGGAACTTGTCATGTATGCAACGCCAGTTATCCCATCTCCAAACGATGTTAGAGCACGACAGTGGTTTGGCACGATTCTTGATTCTGAAATTGACAGCATTGATGACTTACTCGATATTGTCGAGGGTCCGCCCTATGACTCATCTTGGATTCAAGTGGACGCAACGTTTGATATCGATGCAACGATTGAAGCGTTTAAGGTTTCCTCCGATGACTTGCACGCAGTTCCAGATAGATGGTACGACGGTGGCGCGGATATTTTTGATATTCAGATTCAGCGTCAGCGATTGCAAGCGGGCATTTGGTCTGAACCAGAAACAATCGAACTGTTACCGGGGCATCTGCAGTATCGCGATCGAGTGCAAGAAAAAGCCATCGACTCCAGCGAAAAAGAGAATATCATTCACGACTTACGCGGCGGTTTGCAAGCTGAAATTACAAGACCAGCGTATTACCTCTGTAAAAACAATATGCCATCTGAAGATGATTTAGATCCTGAAACGTGGGACGATTCCATCAAGGAAATGACTGAAAAAGATAGACTGCAAAAGAAATTGCAAATTCACATGAAGAAAATTTCAAAGCAACAGAAGTTGATTGAAACTATTCAGAAGCGAATGGACGATTTAGATAGTGGTGGCGGTCCTGCGATGGGCGGTGGTGGACCGATGGGTGGCGGCGGAAACTCCAGTGGTAATTCCAAGCGAGATCGTTTGCAGAAACAACTTGGAAGCGCAAACGAAAAGTTGGTTGCTTTATTCGAAAAGAAAGATCTCCTTGAAGAAGAAATCGATGCAATTGGTGCTTCAGATGAAACAGAAGAACAAGTTGTTCTAACAGGAGAGATTCGTGTGTGGGGACACGACATGACTGCAGAAGCCGGTGGGACATATCGATACCGTATGCTTGTGCAACTTGGAAACCCCTTCTTTGGACATAAACCGAGTTTATTCCCAGAACAAAAGGGACTCGCTGAAAAGGTGACGATTGCATCTTTGCAAAGCGAATGGTCAACGAAGATAGAAGTGCAGAATCCGATGCAGTGGTTCATTGTAAATGCCCGAAATTCAGGGCAAAGTATGAATCCAGATGCACTTGACAGCGGGTTTGTGACAGTGGAATATTTTGAGTTTAGCGATGGTCTTTGGGTTCAAGACACTTTTATCGTACAAGTTGGTCAACGAGTGGGGAAACTTGACGATGCAGGTGAACCAGCCGATTGGTTCGTGCTTGACATCCTTGAAGACGCCGTGGGTGATTTGGTCATTTTGCAGCACATTGAAACAGGCGACTTAATGACAATGTACCCCTCAAAAGAATCGCAAAAAACAGAGTTACACCTGTTGCGACAACAGGTTAGGGAGCAATTGGATTCGTCTCAAGAGGACACTCCAGATGACCCAATCGAGCCACCAACTGGCGGACCTGGCGGTCCAATTGGATCTGGCGGCGGCGGTAGTATGCTTTGATAGTTTGTACTTGGCGGTAATACGTATCGTAATTGCCTAGGAATGAAAAAAAACACAAAAACCCCCCTTGGGGGGTGTTGACGCGGGCTCTAGATAGGTTAAAATCCTCGGCTCGCCTATTCGGAAAGCCGTTGGGCGGAGCGGGCTGCTATGTATAAACATAGTAGGTCGCTTGCTCTTTGACAAGTTCATGATAGTAGTAAATGCAAAAAACCATTCTTGTTTTCTATTCAATTAGTAAAGGACAATACAACCTTCCCCGGATGTGTTGTCTTAACAAGAGCGGGAAACTGCATTCACCGAATTAATTTTTAAATAAGGTTGCACGCATAGGTGTGTAACTTTACTTGAGCAATTTTGAGAGCGATCTGAAAATATTCGTTATATGAATCGTTTGACCATCCACGTTTCTTTGATTTACATTGAAACAATTTCTGCAAGAATCCTCTTGTGGAATGGACTGACTGAGACCCTTGCAAACTCAGTCATGGTGCGTTGATTTGTCTTCAACTTTTATAAGTCGAAGTCGGGTCGGCATGACCAGGTCGTTAAGGGCATATGGTGGATGTCTT
>JACNLR010000044.1 GCA_014381385.1 Planctomycetota bacterium
AAATTATGCCATCTGTACCTGCAACATCGAGTTGTGGTGAGATTAAGGATGTCGAACCGCCGTCCACATCTGCTTGACCAGCACTGCCGCCAACTTCACCGTTTTCAGTCACAAAGCACATGACATTTTCGGTTCCACCGGTGACATCGTCTTCGGGTGCGGCCATTTGCGAATTATAAATTGTCCCGTTTGGATCGACTCGTTCCCAAGCACCAGTTGTGAGACCACTGCTGTTAGAAACAGACCAAGCAGAAACGTCGTCTTCCATATCGTCACGGAAAATGATTTCAGTTCCATTGCCAACCGTAACGTTGTACATACTGTTTGGTGGGTCAGTGTATTCGCTGCCACCCACGAGACCAATAGTAATACTGAATTCAAGACCAATTGCGCATGGCGTTGCTGGGAGCGTCGCTTCAAATAGACCTGAGCCAGAACTTGTGAGTGGAAACACTTCACTAACTCCATCAACTTTGATTGCGATAGTTGCATTGTCTGGATCAATTTGCCCTTTGCCTACCATCGTCGCTTGAATCTCGAATGTTAATGGTGTGTTTGGAGAAATGAATCCGGGTATTCCGTTTGGGTATGTAAAGACAAGTCCTGTAGGTGCGTCTTGTATCCACACTTCCGTGGTATCACAACGCCCCATGACCATGTCAAGCCAGCCATCACCGTTTATGTCAAAGACGGCAACGTCGTGAACGCCTTGCAACTGCGAGTCGCTAATTCCAACGAACTGCTCAGACATCGTTACGTTTGGCGTGTTTCCTAAGTTGCGGTAAATAAGCGTTGTTCGTGTACAGCCAGAAATATCTACGTCAACGTCTGTAATGATGACATCTTGATGTCCATCGTTATTTAAATCTCGGATGAGTGCATTGCCCCCAAAGCCGCCACTGTTTTCGAAAGTGAATGAGTCGAAGTTAGCAAATCCATCACCACCATTTCCAGTATTTAAATAATACGTGTCAGAACCATCATCGACAACGACAAGGTCCATGCGACCATCACCGTTGAGATCGCCTACGGTTACAAAATACGGAGCGAGTTGGTCAACTATGTCGTACCCATCAAAGACACCTTCGTTATTTGGATCGTTATACGTAATCGCGACGTGTTGCGGTGCATTCAATGATGTTTGTTTAACTACGTCAAGGACACCATCCCCGTTCATGTCGACAATATTGCTCGCGGCTCCAAATGCGGATTCCAACATTTCGCTTGTCATCCGTTGCGCACTTTCATCTGTGAAAAAAGCGTTCCCATCGTTCATGAGGAGTCGATTGTTGTAATCAAAAATCTGTGTACCACCGCTGTCGTAATCGCCAAAATACAAGTCTGGGAATGTGTCTCCGTTAACATCACCGATTGCTAGCGAACAAAACCGTGGACCAGCCGTGGCGTGCATTTGTGGAATGCGATCGTTTTCAAAGCGAAAGCCCTGCCAAATACCATCAACTTCACCGAGGTTCATATACACGCGAGGGTGCGATAGTGCTTTCGTAGAATTATCGGTAAGCGTTGTGACGGTCACCATGTCAAGCCAGCCATCAAGGTCAAGGTCATAGAGCACAACATCTCTGTCGTTTGTCGGCGTGAGAAAACCGTTATCACCGGCGACGTCTGTTGCAGTTACATACTTTGCAGTTCGGTCAACAAGCGTGCCGCCTTCGTTCATGAAGAGCACGTTTATATTTCTACCGGTGGATGTAAAGGGTTGCTTACGGACACAAACAAGATCGATATCGCCGTCAAGGTCGAGGTCGCCCCATGCGTAATCTTTTTCTTCAACGTCGCTGCTGCCAAGTGCGGGGTCGCTGATAAGACGAGCGTTTGTTTGGTCCGTAAAGTTACCAAAGCCGCCTGAAGCGGTGATTTGTGAAAGGATAATTGCGGTAATAATCATGAGCAAGCGCCCCAGTTCCCAACTATAAACAAGAGGTCAGTAACGTTAACTACGCCATCGCCATCGATGTCCGCAAGACAATCAGAACACGGTCCCCAAGCCCCAATAATAGCAAGAATATCGCCAACTCCCAGCGTGTTGTCCCCATCAATATCACCCAAACATGTTTCGCAAGCATCTAGAACGCCGTCGTTATTTACATCTGCTTCTCCCAGAAGAATATCGAGCATGTCAACAACGCCATTCTCATTGCAATCAGAGGGCATATCGTCGAATGCGACAAGGAAGAGGTCAAAATCGTCGAGGTCGACGTCGCCATCTTGGTCAACATCGTGAAGGGCGCACGGGTCGTCGGGAGTTACTGCTGTAGAGCCAAAGCACCCTCTAAATCCGACGGTATCACTGTAGCCATGGAAATCATCGAGCTGAACATCGTTGTCAGCGTCGCTGTCAAATTCAGCACGACCAAGCGATCCGAGGAAACGAATGAGCGCGTCTTGGTCTTGACTTGAAAGAGCGGCGAAACCATAGGCTGATGGAATTCCTTGGGAGCCGAATACGCCATGCTCAGCGATAGCATCTCTTATGCGAGATTCAAAAGTACCCGCAGTAAATCGCGCGTCGTGCCAAATTGGGTCTCGGTATGAAACGCCCCAAAGTGGTGGCGTCTTTAATTGTTGCCCATTTGCATCACCTTGAACAATGCCATCACCAGCAAGTCCCATGTCGTGCAGTAAAAAATCACCGTAGGGTCGAATGTCTACATTACGAAGCACGGATTCCGTTTGTGGGTTGTTACCGGTTGTGAATGCGGGTGTGTGGCAAACGTTGCAACCAATAGTGGTAAAAACGATTTCGCCTTGCATCCCTGATTTCGGTGTTTGTGGTGGCGGAGCAAGAAAGCGTTGAAAGTCTGTCACGCGATCGATAAATTCAAAGCCATCAGCATCGGGCGAATCTTCAGGGTCTGCGACGGTATCGCACTGTTCGAGCAATTTTTCATTTCCGTTGGGCGCGTTGTCAAACGGAAGAAAGCGGTTGCTCAAACCCATTTCGTTTTGGGCGGCGTCAGCAGAAAACGTTAAGACAGAAGCGACTTGGGCTTTCCAACCGAAGCGGCCAACATGAAATTCATCTGGAGGTGATTCGAAATTGGTCACCATATGCGCTTGACCTCTTTGGTCTTCGGGCTGTGCGTCTCTATTTGCAAGGAGGTCAGCGTCGCTGATTGCTTCGATGAGTCCAAATGCAAGTGCGCTGTTTGTCACACGAAGGGATGTTACATTTGCTTCAGGTGGGATAATTTCACCGCACTCTTCACTATTAGCTTCTGCTTGGAGAAGCGATCCACCAAGGTCAGCGAGTGGGTCAAAACCGCCTTTTTTGCCAATGAATCCAAATCGCGTGACGGTTTGTGAGCCAGCGCCACCCACTGGATTATTGTGGCAATTGGCACAACTGGCTTTGTTGAAGATGGGGCCAAGCCCACCCTCAACCGTGAGTTCTTGATTAAATGAGGTCTTGCCAGCGATAAAACGCTCTAAAAGACCTTCGGTGAGGGTTTGCATCGGCTCACCTGCCCTTGGTTGCACGGTATCTGCGAGAGATGGCATGCTCGCAAAAATGCAGCCAACTATACAAATTGACTTTGCAAAAGATATTTGTTGTACCATTTTCTATCTAACCTCCATCTTTATAAAGATACGATACACCAATTATCTGGTTGCTCCAAATGCTATTAACTGAGAAACAATTTAGTCTAGAGGCAAAAACCCTCCTTTTCGCCTTGATTTTGGTGATTGCGGGGTGTGAGCAGCAACAAGCAGACATAAACCTTGATTCTGCCCTAAAAACGCATGTTCAATTGATCCAAGAGGGTAATACTGGTTCTGCAAGGGTCCGGCTTCGCCAATATATGGAAGCCGAGGGCGAATCAAGCCAGACCTTATTTTTGATGGGTCTTTCCTACCACCACGACAAGCAATATGCAAAAGCAGTTCATTGGTTTTCCAAAGCAGAAGAAACAGACGGTCCTGCGTATCCACATACAAGACATTTTCTGGGGTGGTCGCATTTTTACCTTGGGAATATTGGAGAATCTAAGGCGAATTTCAAGAATTATATTGCGTGGAAAAAAGATGAGCCAGATTCGCTCTTTGCACTTGGTCTCATTGCAACGGAAGAGGGTGATTTTGTCCAAGCGGAGGAATTACTTCGCAGGGCAATTGTTGCTGCGGCAAGCAATGTTGCAATACAGGCAAAAGCAAAAGCTCGGCTTGCTGATGTTTTCGCTGAGGATGGAAGATGGGATGAAGCGATTGGGCTTTACCAAGAAGCTCTGCAACAAAACCCAGACCTGTATGAGGCATGGCATCGTTATGGATTTGCTTTGGCGCGAATTGGAAAAAATGATGAAGCAGCAAGAGCGGCGAAACAATGCACGTTAGCACGCAGGCGCGTTCGACCTGATTTGTACCAAACGACGAGGTTTCCAGAATGAGATACATGTTCTTCGTACTATTTCTGCTTGGTTGTGAGCAACATCAAGCGCGTGAAACATCTATCGTATTTACTGAGATTGCGTCGGTTATTGCTCCCACAGTTTGTGGAGCTCAAAATCCCACGCAAATAATTGAGGTGAATGGTACTGGGCTTGCACTCATCGATTTTGATAACGATGATGACCTTGACTTGTTCGTTGTGAATGCATCGAATGCGCCGTGCCGTATGTATGAAAACATTGGTGGAGAATCTATTCGTTTCATTGATGTAACTGATCGCTTGAAAATGAACATCCAAGGGTGGGCAAACGGTGTTGCAGTTGGTGATGTTAACGGTGATGGTTTTGACGATGTATACGTCACCTGCCACGGACAAAACTATTTACTCTTGAACCGATCCGGCACATCGTTTGAAGATGTAACTGAATTTGCGAGAGTTGGTGATTCTGGATGGGGGACGAGTGCTCGGTTTGGTGATCTAGATGGTGACGGTGACTTAGATTTATATGTTTGCAACTACTTGGAGTACGATTTTGAGAATCCGCCTCCAAGCGCAACTTACAAAGGGCACTCTGTACTCGGCGGTCCTCATGGAATGACAGCCCAAAGCGATGTTGTGTATGAAAACGTAGGTGATGGGTCGTTCAAAGACGTAACAAGCGAGTGGGGATTCACCTTGGAACCATCCTTTACATTGAATGCAGTTATTCTTGATTTTACAGATGATGGTTTGCAAGATGTATTTGTGGGAAATGATTCGATGGCAAACCACTTGTTTGTAAACACTGGTGAAACGCCAACACGGTTTGAAAACAGAGCACTGAAGACCGGTGTTGCAACAAATGGAGACGGCGCAATGCAGGCGACTATGGGTATTGCTATTGCAGATGTAAATGGCAATAGTCGACCAGATATATTTACGACTAATTTTTCAAGCGACACAAATACACTACACCTGAACGATGCGTCTGGTTTTTTTGATGACCGAACAAAACGATTTGGTTTAGGCTTGGTAAGCAGGTCGCTCTTGGGGTGGACATGTGGATTTCATGATTTTGATATAGACGGCGACGAAGACTTGTTTGTTGTGAACGGGCATGTGTATCCAGAAGCGACAGTTGAAACAATGGACAGTGCAAGGGAACAGCCTGTACTATTGTTTGAACGAATTGGCGATAGATTTATGCAGGTAAAACAGGAGGGTGCATTTCGCGATCGCGCTGCAGTATTTGGCGATTTGGATATGGATGGCGATACAGATGTAATTGTTGCCCAGAGAAATGGTGAAGTCCGAGTGTTACGAAATGATTCGCAGCACAAACAACCATGGACAGTGCAGTTGTATGGAGAAGGCAAAAATCCAAGAGGACTTGGCGCAAAATTACTTGTTACGTTTGTTGACGGAACAACCGCCACCCGTTGGAATATGGATGGCATTGGTTTTCAATCATCTTCAGCTACGCAGAAACACGTATTTGCAAAGCCAATTGCATCTGTAGAAGTCACTTGGTTAGGTGGCGACACACAGTTGGTGACGGATTTTCCAAATAAAAGTTTTATACGTATTATGAAAGGGCAGTCACCCTGAAAGCGTAAAGCAGCTATAGGGTTCTTGCAGTGGAAACGCTTAAAAAATGTTTGCTTTTGTGTATTTTTTGCCAAGAATAGCCATGGAGTCTGCGCCCATCCAATCTTCGAGAATTGCAGCGTACACTTCTCGGAAGTCTGTGTTGAATTTCAAGTCTCCTTCGTCGAGATTTGTGAGTGAAGGGTGATCGCCAAGTAATCCCGCTTGCACATTGTCGCCAATTAATACCATAGGCGCGGCGGTTCCGTGATCTGTGCCGTTGGAACCATTTTGTGCAACTCGCCTACCAAATTCACTAAAGACCATTGTCATCACTTTTCCAGTGTTCCCTTGTTTGCCTAAATCTTTTTGGAACGCGTTTAATGCATCCCCAAGTTGCCGCATCAAGTTCGCGTGGCTGTTTAACTGGTTTGCGTGCGTGTCAAATCCGCCTAGACTTGCGTAATACACTCGCGTTGGCAAATCAGCACGAATCATTGAGCCAATGAGTTGCAACTGTTGTGCTAATTTTCCGTCGGGATATCGCACAAGTGGCTGTTTTGAAACAGCCGCGCGAATTCGGTCTGATGAGATTTGCGCATCAAGTGACGTGCGAAGTAGGAAGTCGAGTTGGCTATCTTTGGATACAGTAGTCGTTGATTCCTTACGGTTAATTGAATCGTAAGTGTTTACTAATGAATTATCGACAGTACCACCTGCCCAGCGGAACAATTCCTCAGTTTCAAAGTTTACAGCTTTTTGGGTTTTGCCATGCAATGCAAGTGGCGCTTTGTTTCCGATTGCTATGGATCCCTTTGGATTTGGTTTGCCAGCGCAGGTATTGTCAAAATACTTGCCCAACCAGCCATAGCCTTGACCACTGTGGTTTGCAGTGTGCCAAATGTCAGTTGAAGTAAAGTGAGAACGGTTTGGGTTTGGATACCCGACCCCTTGCATAATGGCAGCTTGCCCATTATCCATAAGATCGAGCAACCCAGTGAGGTTCGGATGTAATCCGTAACCGTCGGCACCGGGAATCTTTAGAGCGGAAGATTTATCTATTGCGATTTGAGGCCTGCTGTTGTAGTACGACCTGTCGCCGTAAGGAATGACTGTGTTTAAACCGTCGTTGCCTCCAGCAAGTTGTATTACTACGAGCGTGTGGTCTTCTGGAATACCTGCTTGCGAAGTAACAAGCGATCCAACAGGTAACATGATGCCCTCCGCAGAGCGTTGCATGAACATAGGAATAGTCGTTGCCATAGAAAGAAACGCCATGCCTTGTTGCATAAACAAGCGGCGACTGTATGCATCCGTTGATCCTGTACTTGAAGTTGTGTCAGATTCATGGTCGTGGTTGTGAGACATAGCAGGTTCCTTAGCAGAGTTGATATTCTGGCATCGCTGTGATCAAGGTGAGTAAGCCGGTAACTGTTTGATTATTTATAACGTTCTGTTGGGTCTTCATATAATCTTCAAGCGATGAAACACGATCGCGGCTAGGACTATCCATGTTGAGAAGCGATGAAAGCAAATGTGTAATCGTGCTTTTTGGTCTACTTGTATGCCCATCTACAAGTGCCATAGCATCGAATGGTTTGCCGTCAGCTTCCCACGCGCTGGAATCTGGCCGTTGACCTGTAAGAAGATACAGCAATGTATTTTGACGCATGAACATATTTGAGGTGTTTATCCATGCACGACCACCGTCCCATCCTTTGACCGATGGTGGAGCGAATAGGCGTTGCCCCATCAAATCGGAAGCGATTGCAAGTGTATTGGTCATTTTCTTGCGGTTGGGTGGATTGAGCGTGCGTGTTGCTTGCACAATGAGTTGCACAGGACTTTTTATAATGGCATTTGCATTTACTTCATCGTAAAAATGTTTCGATAAGAACATTGTTTCGAGTACGGGCTTGATATTCCAGTCTTTTCGTTTAAAAACTTTCGAAAGAAGTCGTATGTACGATTTTGATTCGACAGTATTACCGTGAGGCAAATCGTTGACGAAAAATCTGTATAGTTTTTCTATCACGAATGTGGAAGCGCTTGATCTTGTAAAAATGAGGTCAACAAAGTCATCGCCCGTAAAAGTGCCGCGCCTGTTGAATATTTTTTTAGTGCCGCTGTCGTGCTGACGAGTACGGAAAGTAAATGCGTCGTCATCAACGGTATAACCTGTGAGCGTTCTTGCACCTTCCTTGATGTCATCTTCGGTGTACCCTTCGCCTTCACCAAGAGTGAAAAGTTCCATCAACTCTCGTGCGAGATTTTCATTTGGAGCTTGTTTCCTATTTTGATGATTGTTGAGGTATCGAATCATCGCGGGGTCATGAATTATTCCACGGACCAAGTCCTCTTTGAAGTTGCCCATTGCGTTTTCGCGAAAGAATATGTTTTGCAAATACATGTGGTAACTGTTTTCAATTGTTCGGTAGCCAGTCGCAAAATGTCCGTGCCAAAAGAGGGTGAGTTTTTCTTCTAAGGGTCTTGGCGTCGCTATTAGTCTTCGAAGCCACCATTGTTCAATTTCAGCAATTTGCTTCCGGTCTGCGCGTTGCCTTCGTTGGCGCTCATCTCGAAACTTGTCAACCATTTCTTCGTTACCACTTTGCCGCGCTTTACGAATCGTTTCTTGTTCAGTGCGAGTTGCAGGACGAATAATGTCTTTGTCATAATCGCCAAGTTCTGTTGGGTTGGGATCTGGAAGAGAATGGTAATTGACGATGTAATCAACTGACTTCTCAAGACCTAAACTTGCAAGTGCTTGTATTTGTTTGGGAGTGCCTCCAAAACCAGCTCTTTGCAAAAGATGTTGCGCTTTACGTTCGTCAAATTCCTTTGGATCGAGTTGTTGTAATGAAGAAGCTAGCATAGTTCACTCCAGATAAGTGTATTTTCGTCAGTTTCAACGAGAGTAATGTAATGACTATTGCTTATTTCTACGTCGTTTGCGTAACTTATGTTTTAATCGGATTGCATTGCCAATAACCGTTACATCACTAAAACCCATCGCAGCAGCAGCAATAAGTGGTCCATTTTGCCCTAAAACGCCAAAAGCAGCGAGTGGAATGGCAGCGACGTTGTACATAAATGCAAAAACAAGGTTTTGTTTAATTGTTCGAAGTGCGTCCTTTGCGATGTGTACGGATTCTGCGGTCGCTTCGATATTATTGGATGGGATAATTATCGATGCAGATTCCATTGCAACATTTGTCC
>JACNLR010000033.1 GCA_014381385.1 Planctomycetota bacterium
TGATTCCGTGCAACGGTACATAGCGGTAAACACTCCAAGTGGCGAATCAGTAATTGCTAGTAAAGAAACTATCACTATTGGCGCTACGACTGTGGAGTCAAGCGGGTCAAGTGGGACATCGTTTATTCAACTTTGGCCTTGGGCGCTTGCATCAGTACTTGCAGTATTGCTTGCAGAGTGGTGGGTCTATCAACGAAAAACGGGAGGTGTCCGGCGGTTTCTACACAAGAGGGGAGCAACTTCGTGGATGTAAATTTCCAAGGCAAGCGAGTGACGGTGATGGGCCTTGGTCGATTTGGAGGTGGGCTTGGCGTAACCAAATGGTTACTCAAGCAAGGCGCGGAAGTACTTGTGACAGATGTTGCACAAGAGTCTGCACTCTCTTTACAAATTGCTGAGCTTGGAACGCATGCTCGTTTGCAATTCGCTTTAGGTGAGCATCGAGTAGAAGATTTTACAAACACAGACGTCGTTGTTGTTAATCCAGCTGTTCCAACACCGTGGAATAACAAGTTCTTACAAGCAGCATGGGAAGTTGGGGTAATTGTAACTACGGAAATTGAACTAGTAGTCAAACGGTTGGAACGCAAAAATGTGATTGGTGTTACAGGGACTTCTGGAAAATCAACTACGGCTTCGATGATACACGCTGCACTTTGTTCTGCTGGTAAGCGATGCCGCCTTGGCGGGAATATTGGTGGAAGTTTACTTGGCGATCTTTCCACTTTGCAAAAGGATGAACTTGTTGTACTGGAATTGTCCAGTGCCATGTTGTGGTGGCTCGACAGAAACGGCGGTTGGTCACCAAGGATTGCGGTGTTGACAACGGTTGAACCAAACCACATTGATTGGCACGGTTCTTTTGAAGCCTATAAAAAATGTAAGGAATTACTGTTTGTGCATCAAACAGAGGGTGATACAGCCCTTACACAAGACTCCGATTCGTCTTTCGAGGGACTAGCAGTCCTTGGAAAGCACAACGAACGTAACGCTGCAGTTGCGTTGCTCGCGGTAGTTGCTGCTGGGGCAGAATTAAACCTCGCACGAGTTGGGATTCAACAATTTTGCGGGCTACCACATCGACTTCAATTAGTACACCATCGTTGTTACAACGATTCAAAATCAACAACGCCAAGTGCAACGAAGCTCGCTGTTGATAGTTTTGACGACCCGTCAAAAGTGCACTTAATTGTTGGAGGATACGACAAGAAAGTGGATTTGCGCGTATTGGCAAATCAATCCAAACGAGTTGCTCGTATGTATGCAATCGGTGCAACGCAAAAAGCAATTGCAGCACTTGCTACGTCTGACGTGGATTGTTTTGATTCGCTTGAATCTGCAGTAACAACTGCAAAACAAAATATGGAAGATGGCGATGTTTTGTTACTCAGTCCCGGCTGTGCAAGTTGGGATCAGTTTGAAAACTACGAGCAGCGCGGAAATCTATTTTGTGAACTAGTTAGGGAAGTTTTACCGACCCAACAAGTTCGGTAATACTCTGGCAGCCTTGCCGTTTTACCCAAGAGGTAAGTCCCTGTAATATTTTGAGAGAGAGCGCTGGATTTACGAAAGATGCAGTACCGATTCCAACGGCGGTTGCACCTGCGAGAATAAACTCCGCTGCATCTTTCCAGTGCATCGTGCCACCTGTACCAATGATAGGAATGCCAGCATCCTTGGCTACGTCGTTGTAGATGTCGCTGACAACCCGAAGTGCGACAGGATGGATAACAGCACCGCTAGCGCCACCCACACCTCTTGAAATCGCAGTTGTTTTAGTTTCTACGTCAATAGCAAGTGCTGGAATTGTGTTAATGAGCGTGAGTGCATCTGCGCCGGATTCTATTGCTGCTTGTGCGTGTGGACGGATGTCACCGGGTGCAACAGAGAGTTTAACAAGCATGCCACAGCGCGAAAGTGCGGGGCGGATTTCGTTTAGAAGAGAGGTTAATCGTTTTGGGCATCCACCAAACTCAAGACCATCAGAAGTGTTCGGACATGAGACATTTATCTCTACGAGGTCGATGCCGTCGACGCTATCCATTGCGCTGGCAACCGACACGTAGGAGTCGATGGAATCACCCGCAACAGAACCGATGATGGTCGTGTCTATCGTTGCAGCCATTGGTGCTTGATTCTGTATGAAGGAATCGATTCCCTCGTTGGCAAGTCCTATTGCGTTGAGCATCCCATTTGCTAGGGTCGCCATCCGAATTGGGGAATTTCCATTTCTAGGTAATTGTGTAATCGATTTGGTTGTAATTGCGCCGATTTTTGAAAGGTCGATTGCATCTCCAATCTCTCCCATCACTCCTGCGGTGCCTGCAGCTAGTACGACGGGATTACGCAGGGTCACTTGCCCAAGTTTCACTTGCATTTTTACCATCAGTTGCCATTGTAACTTACAATACAAGAATGAACGATGTGCAAGATAAAATCGAACGATTTGAGAATATGGCGATGGCTGATCCTACCAACGATATGGCACATTTCAGTTTGGGGTCAGCGTATTTGGATGCCAAACGGTTTGCTGAAGCAGCGAAAAGCTTTGAGGCATGTATCGCGCTAAATTCTGAAATGACGAGGGCGATGGAACTCGGTGGTTCGGCGCTGATGCAACTTGGCAACAAAGAAGAAGCGAATGCAATGCTTATAAAAGGTTACGAGCAAGCGGCTTCAAGGGGTGAGATGCGAGTCAAGGACGGCATCGCTGCTGTACTCAAAGGCGCGGGATTAGATGTACCAAAAGTAGAAGCGGTAGCAACTTCACAGCCGGGTAAAGCGCTCGAAGGGCCGCCTTTGCCTGGGGTAACTGGGCAATGGATTTTTGAAAATGTTGATGCTTTGCAGTGGGATGCTTGGATAGGACAGGGGACAAAAGTTATAAATGAATTACGTTTAGATTTTTCAAAAGGTGAAGATCAAAAAGTATACGAAGGCTATATGGCTGAATTCTTGGCTATACCAAATGAAATTTTAGAACAAGACGTAAAGGCAACAGACAATGAATAACCAAATCGAAGAACTTACAATTGACGCGAACGGCCCGCAACGAAGTGGGCTAGCAACTGCCGCGCTTATTGCATCGCTCATCATCTGTTGTCCAGTGACCACGATCATCGGTCCGATACTTGGAATCATTTCCCTTGTTTCTATGCGAGGGAAACCACATGTTTCAGGTAAGGGGTTCGCTTGGACAGCGATTATTGTCGGCGTCATCGCAACAGTTATTTGGGCTTTCGCAGGAATGTTCATCGGAAAAATGGCGGTGCAGTTTATTGAAAAAAGCGGTGAAGTCACTACCTTGACGATTCAAGCAGGGTACGACGGTGACTACGAAACTTTCCGCGATGGACTCGCTCGAAATGCAGCGGAAGTTAGCGATGAAGAAATAAAAACATTTATAGACGAGCTTAAAACTCGGTATGGTAAATTTGATTCTGCATCCTTAAACATGGAGGGTGATGCTGGAGCTCAGGGAGCAAGCGGACCAAATACAGCTGCCACACCGATACGGTTCCTGTTTGAGTCGACCGATGTAATTGGGGAGGTGGTCTTTGAGGTTATTCCTGGGGAGGATTTCGAGATAAACTTGTACATTCATTCATTCAAAATCATTGATGCAAAAGATGGGAATATTTTATTCCCCAAGGGATCGCCTAGTGTTTCAACGGAGCAAACGAGCGACGTATCTGCAACCACAGACGCACCTGAAACCACCGATACCCCGTAATTAGCAAAGATGCAGAAAAAGAAAATAAATCCATGGTCAATTGTTGCTGTCCTCAGTGCAATTGGACTTTGCCCACTTTTTACAATCGCTGCAGTTTTATTTGGCATTCGTGCCCTCGTTGACATTAAGGCCAAAGGCGATACACGTGGTGTGCGATTAGCATGGTTTGCAATTTTGTTTGGATCGTTGTTGACGGGTCTCTACGGTGGGGGCATGCTGTGGTGGAATATAAATGTCCGCGATAGAATTGAACAAGGTCCAATACAAGCAATTCTGCAGGGGCAAAGTGGGGACATTTCTTCGTTTGAATCGATGTTCACGAAAAGTACATCGAGTATCGACAGCGCTACATTCTTAGCGGCTTTGCACAAAAACTTCGGAACGCTTATAAGCGGCGCTCAAGACCAAACTGCAGGTGAAATCGCGGTTGATAGTGACAAATTGTTTCTAGGAATGGTTCCAGTTGAGGCGGAGTTGGAATACATATTGCAATTCTCAAAGCAAGACGATGTACACCTAAGGGCCAAGTTTGAGCTCTTTACCCAAGTCGATGGTGGAAATACATTTACAAATCGCTTTGTTTGGATACAAATTGAGGATAAAGAGAAGGGAAATCTCGTGTATCCTGCAAGCGAGGTAGATACCAAGCATCATGAAAAATGAGCCAATCATCAAAGTTCGCGATGTTGTTTGCCGTTTCGGCAACCAAACAGTGCTAGATGGTGTGAACCTTGATGTTACCGAGGGTGAAATTCTAGTCATCATGGGGACTTCAGGTTCGGGTAAATCTACGCTTCTTCGCCATATGGTTGGAACCTTTATTCCAGATGAAGGAACGGTTGAAGTTTTTGGTGAGGATCTTGCAAAACTTGACGACAAAGGAATGAATAAAATCCGTAGGCAGTTTGGAATCCTTTTTCAATCTGGTGCACTTTTTAATTCGATGAGTGTTGCGGATAACGTTGCTTTATCATTACGAGAACATACCGATCTTGACCCAGACATTATCGAGTTTATTGTGAAAATTAAACTAGAGCAGGTAGGTTTACGTGAATCAGCAGATAAATTCCCAGCGCAAATCTCTGGGGGTATGAAAAAGAGAGCAGGTCTTGCGCGGGCGCTCGCCCTTGACCCTAAACTGCTCTATTACGATGAGCCCTCAGCAGGTCTTGACCCAGTTACGAGTGCAACTATCGACAGGTTGATTATCGACCTTGCAAAAAAAGCAGGTGCAACGAGTGTTGTTGTTACACATGAGATGGAGTCAGCCTTTGTTATCGCTGATCGTATGGCTATGCTCGATAAAGGCAAAATGCTCATGGTAGATACGCGTGAAGTTTTTGAAGAACTTCGGGACTGGCCTCAAGAAAAAATTAACAAGCTAGACGAACGTCAACAACTGATTCGTCAATTCTTACGTGGTGATGCAGAGGGGCCATTGACACGTAGAAAAGAAGATTCAAGTTACGCAGAAGATTTATTGGGAATTGGAGCACCTCGACTCAGTCGAGGTCCATCAATACATTCCTCTAAGGAGTAATTGCAAATGTCACAAGTTCGAGATAGAAGACAAAACAACGTTAGAGCAGGAGTATTCGTTACAAGTTCCTTGATTCTGGCGATCCTTGTCTTCAGCGTTTTGACGAATGCATGGACTCGCATTTTCAGTACAACATCGTCGTATCACGCGGTGTTTTCAGTGCAAGAGGGTGTTGGCGCCCTTGCTCCAGGATCGAGAGTAACACTTGGCGGAGTTCTTGTTGGCTCAGTCGAAACAGTTACTCCACGAGTAGAGAGCGGTGCCCCAACCACAAAGATTGATGTTGTTTTTGCGATGAATAACGAATTTGATTTGTATGATAATGCAACGGTTCATGCTCGAGCAGGGCTTCTGGGTTCAACAGCATGGCTAGGGATTTCAGATGTAGGCAGCGGAATAAAAGCAACTTCGAGCACGGAGTTAACGGGAACTACAGAGACAATGGTTGGGCAGTTGCTCGGAAAAGATGCTGCGATTAATATCACAAAATCACTCGACTCACTTCGGAAACTGAGCGAAGCGTTAACAAACGATGGGGGTGCGTTGAATTTATTACTCGGCAGCAGAGAAGCGGATGGTATTAGGGATGCAGTTACTGCTGCAAAAGAATCTTTGACATCGATGCAGTCCGTCATGCAAACAACGGAATCCGCTTGGCCAGAATGGGAAACAGCAATCACAACAATCCTTAACGAAAGCAAGACTATTCCAAAACAGCTTCGTGATTTGTTTACAAGTATTCAAGATGTTGTGCAAGATTTACGCGCAAATGTGCTGCCCTCCGTTGAAAACTCTATGGACTCCTTTGAGAAAGCGATGGCTTCCCTCGAATCAATAAGTGCAACCTACCAAGAAAAATCTCCTGTCTGGGCTTCTGAGATTTCTAGCACAATTGGAAACGTAAATCAAATTTCGTTAAGAGCAAAAGCAGCCATTGATGAGATTTCCGCAAGTCCTTGGAAACTGCTGTATCGGCCGACAAATCGAGAAATTGCGTACGAGCAGTTAAACGCAGCATCGTGGCAATTGCAATCAGCGTTAGCAGATTTGCGTATCTCCGCGCAAGCATTAGAAATTGCTTCACAATCGAAGGATGCTCCACAAGAAGCATCTGCGTTAGCATCATCCCTTTCGAAAAGCGCTGCTTCTTTCGAGAAAGCACGCGAAATGATTGAAAATAGAATGAATCTCGACTTCCCGAACCGTTGATGGGAAATGAAAGCAATAATTCCAATGTGACCGTGGTTACTTCTATAGATGACCCGCAAGTTGATGTCTATCGGAATATCCGAGATGCCGATTTGCGTGGTCGAAAACATCTTTGTATGGTTGAGTCTGAGCTCGTTGTGCGAAGAATGCTCAGTAGCAATTGGGACATACATTCACTTTTTTTAAGTCCGTCCAAGCACGAACGCCTCGCACCGTTAATCGCTGAGAAGCACCGCGTTTTTGTCGCAGACGTCACGGTGATGTCTGACATTACTGGATTTCATATTCATCGCGGAGTACTTGCAGCAGTACATCGCCCATCTTCTGAGCAACAAAAACAAGGCGTTCCTGCCTTGATTACTAGGCTTGAGGGCAAGTCGCCCGTTTCGTTGCTTGTTGCTCAAGGCATAACAAACGTGGATAACATGGGTGCGCTCTTTCGTAATGCGGCTGCGTTTGGCGTTGATGGGCTTGTCTTTGACCAACTATGTTGCGATCCACTTTACCGCAAGGCAATCCGAGTTTCGATGGGGCATGCGTTTTCGATGCCATGGGCAATATCGAACAACTGGGAATCGGACTTGGCAACTCTAAAGAAGAAGTTGGGTTTGCAACTTATTGGATGCGAAACAGGGCACTTGGCAAAACCGATGTGGGAAGTGGACGCGACTGACCGTTTCGCACTCATTATGGGCGAGGAAAAAGCAGGCCTATCATCAAGTACGATGGCGTTGTGTGACGTCATCGCAGAAATTCCGATGACACCTAGCGTCCCGTCCATTAATGTCGCTGTTGCCTCAGCTGTCGGTTTGTACGAGTTTCTTGGCAGGAACAGTCTCAACAACAGGTAGACCGTCCACAATTTGTTCGTCTGCTATTCGGGTAATGTTTGCACCAAGTTTTTTCAGTACTGTTTCCATCGCTGCATACCCACGGTCAAGGTGGTAGACACGGCTTACTATCGTTTCCCCTTCTGCTGCTAGTCCTGCGAGAACTAAACTTGCCGAGGCGCGGAGATCGCTTGCCATCACAGGTGCGCCAACGAGTCGACTAACACCCTGCACCATAACGGTAGATCCCTGCCGGACCAACTTCGCACCCATACGGCTTAGTTCTGGAACGTGCATAAATCGTTCGGGGTAAATTTTCTCTGTAATGATGCTGTTGCCGGTTGAGAAACATAAAAGTGCCATCATTTGGGCTTGTAAATCAGTTGGAAAGCCTGGGTACGGTTGCGTCGTAAACATGACAGGCTGCAGAGAACGATCACTAACAACTTGCACGGTGCATGATTTGGGATCTTGCGAAGTGTCAGTCTGTTGCACATGAACTCCAACGCTCGAGAGCACATCGGTAACGGCAAGGAGGTGGTCGAGAGGAAATCGGTCAATTACAACATCGCCATTTGTCATCGCAGCAGCAATCGCCCAAGTGCCAGCAACAATTCGATCAGGCATTACAGTGTGCGTTGCGCCACCGAGTTCATCGACGCCTTCGATAGTTATTCGCGGTGTACCCGCACCAGTAATATTCGCACCCATTGCATTGAGTAAAATTGCAAGGTCTGTAATTTCGGGTTCGCACGCTGCCTGTTCAATAATTGTTTTACCCTTAGCGAGGGTTGCAGCACTCATGACATTCGCCGTGCCAAGCACGGTAGAACCAAATGGTCCACCTAGAAAAATAGTAGCACCGTGCAATCGCTCGGCGCGTGCGATTATGTCGCCACCCTCTAGTTCAATTTTTGCACCAAGAGCTTCTAGTCCGCGAAGGTGCAAGTCGATTGGCCGGTCACCAAAAGCGCAACCTCCGGGCATTGACACCCTAACTTCTCCGCGTCTTGCAAGCAGTGGGCCAAGAACACAAACGCTTGCTCGCATGGTGCGAACGATGTCGTACCTCGCATGGGATTTCGATTCATTTACCGTACGGACGGTTAGTTTTTCACCATCTCGAGAAACAGTTGAACCAAGTTCCTCAAGCAGTCGCCCCATGTTCGTAATATCAGATAAGACTGGAACGCAGTCGTATGAAACTTGTTGGTTTGTCAAAAGAGAAGCAGCAAGGAGAGGAAGTGAGGCATTCTTAGAGCCATCAACAGAAATAGTACCCGTGAGGCGTTGCCCGCCATGTATTGAAAATGCATCCATTTGGGTCTGCTGAGTCCTTCCTGCGTCTTGCCATCCTTGGCAGTAGGTGTATCGACAATCGCGATGAGAAATACCTACTTTGGTGTAACCACAGGTGATAGTAGCAGATTAAGGCAGCAAGGGGATTTGCCTAATTTGCCAAGAGTAGTGTCAACTTCGTATGACCAAAAAAACACCCCCTAATCAGTAGGGGGTGTTTTTGATTTTTGGATAACTTTTTTTAGCTACAGTGTAGCTAGCAGATTATTTTCGACGTCTGCGGCTTGCGATTCCCGCAAGACCAAGGAGTGCAAGTGCACCAGGAGCTGGTATTTCACTACCTTCGATGAGGATTGCATCGATGAATAGCGCTTCAGAACCAGAGTTACTTGAGAATGAAACATCTAAAGCACCGCCAGAAACAGCTGCGCTAATTTCAATCCATGTACCTGCAATAAGTTCAAGGTCATCGCCAGAAGTATTGAAGATATCAATACCGCCCATGGTGATTGTCACATAATCAGCAGCCTCGTAGCCAGTATCTGCGATAAAGATTGCAAGTGAAAC
>JACNLR010000096.1 GCA_014381385.1 Planctomycetota bacterium
GTTGTGCGCTACGACGAATTCCGCCCGCCTAAAAATCGATTCCATTTTGTTGTAATCAAGGGTTTTGCCACGAACCATCTCATCAGTAATGCCATGCACGCGGATTACCCCATGTGGAATTGGATCCGTAGGCTCTCGCAATCCTTGATACGTTTCAACAATTTCAACACCATCGTGATCGAGTGCGTTATAACGAAAGAGAATGATCCCAATCTCAACAACTTCATCTCCATGACGAGGGCTCATGCCAGTTGTTTCTACATCGACGATCGCACCCATCTTGATATCTTGAAGTAGAGAAGTTTGCATACTATGTAGTAGATAGTACCACTTGAAACTCGTATCATGTGATGTATGGCAACATTAGAAACGACTGTAAATGGGCTGAAATTCAAAAATCCATTTGTCATTGGCTCTGGTCCTCCCGGAACAAATGCAAATGTCATTCGAAAAGCATTCGATGAGGGATGGGGTGGCGTAGTTGCAAAAACAATTAGCATGGACGCATCGAAAGTAACAAATGTTGCACCACGGTATGCCCGCATGCGCGCTACTGGTTCCAAAGAAGTTTTCGGTTGGCAAAATATTGAACTCATCAGCGACCGACCTTTTGAAACGTGGCTCGAAGAATTTGACTCCGTAAAACAATCGCATCCAGATGGCATGCTCATTGCTTCGGTGATGGAAGAATACAATCGTGATCGTTGGATTGAAATGATTCAGCGTTGCCAAGAAGTTGGTGTCGATGCTTTTGAATTGAACTTTTCTTGCCCACACGGTTTGCCAGAACGAAAAATGGGTGCAGCAATGGGAGAAGATCCTGATATTGTTGGCGAAGTTACCGGCTGGGTAATGGAAGCAGCAACTATTCCAGTCTGGGCAAAGATGACTCCTAACGTTACACACATCGCTGATCCGGGAAAGCGCGCGCTTGAATCTGGCGCAGACGGATTAGCAGCAATCAATACTATTTTGAGCGTCATGGGTGTTGACCTAGAAACTCTACGTCCACAACCAACCGTTG
The DNA here is from genome assembly GCA_014381385.1 of Planctomycetota bacterium. Lineage (GTDB taxonomy): Bacteria > Planctomycetota > Phycisphaerae > Phycisphaerales > SM1A02. The sequence continues at coordinate 1,025 of JACNLR010000096.1, forward strand.
AAGGGTACAGTGTTCCGGGTGGTTATTCATGCAAAGCAGTTCGCCCAATTGCATTGCGCATGGTGATGGAACTCGCCAAAATGATGGAAGATGGCTTTAAAGATAGAACCATTTCAGGTATCGGTGGCATTGAAACAGGCGATGACGCCGCACAGTTTATTTTGCTTGGAGCGCACACTGTGCAAGTTTGCACAGGCGTGATGATTCACGGCTATGGCATGGTCAAAGAAATGTGTAACGACTTGCTCGCATTTATGGAAAAACACAACTTTGAAACTATTGATGATTTCAGAGGTGCTTCGATCCCCTACTTCAGTACACACGCTGATTTGGTATCTAGGCAAGCAAAAGCCAAGGCAGAAGCAAAAGCTAGGCGAGAAGGCATGATAGAAAAAGATGCGCAGTGGTCTGGTGATGACTTCGTACAACAGTCTGACAAACTCGTCTCAAACGATTAATAAACGACCCAGCGGGTCGCTTATTTCCGTGGAATGTACTTGCCTCCAGCGCATTCACCGGTGAATACGCCTTGTTCTGCAACAACTTTTCCGCGAAGAAGAACAACGTCGCTTCGACCTTTGCGCTCCATGCCTTCGAAACCAGAGTAATCGACTTTTGACAACCCATCTACGTGTTTGAACGTGCCTACAAAGTTGGCGTCGTACACAACAATATCCGCATCGCTTCCGACTTGTATTGCTCCCTTTCGTGGGTACATGTTGAATTGTTTTGCAACATTCGTGCTGCACGCGTCAACCATAGTCTGCATTTCAATATTACCTGTACAAACCCCATAGGTATGGACCAAATCCACACGTTCTTGAATGGAAGGAATACCGTTTGGAATAAGTGTGAATGCTTCCCTGCCCATATCCTTTTGTCCGTGAAAATTAAATGGAGCATGGTCAGTTCCAATAGTTGAAACCGCCCCACTTGCAAGACTGCGCCAAAGTGCATCGTGTTCTACTTCATCACGCAACGGCGGAGACATAACAAACTTTGCTCCTTCAAAATCATCACGTTCTGCATACGATTTATCGAGCACAAGATGCGGAGCAACTGCTTCAACTGTTACATCAACCCCACGACCACTTGCTTCAATTGCTCTGTCAACTGCAATGCCACACGAAGTATGCACGATGTAAATTGTCGCACCTGTCAGTTCTGCAAAAGAACACAAATGATTCACGCCATCGGCTTCGACACTTCTTGGCCTTGATGGTTCATGCCACTCTGGACCATTTTTCCCCTCAGCTAGGAACTTCCTTTGCATTGAATCAACTGCTTCTGCATTTTCGCAGTGTGCGGTGAGTGTAACTCCAAGTTCCTTGCACATTTTCATAAGTTCGAGCAAGTCATCATCTGAAATATCGAGCGCGCCCTTATACGCCAAGAAAATTTTAAAGGATTGCACACCTTCCTCTGCAACTAATTCTCGAAGTTGTTTTTGCGCCAATGCATCAAATCGAACAACTGCAAGATGAAATGTAAAATCGCAACAACAACCTTCTTCTGCGAGTGTTTTCCATTCATTGAATGCATTTGCAGGTTCATCGTCTGGTCCTGGGCAAATCATTTCAATGATTGTCGTTGTACCGCCAACAAGCGCTGCCTTCGTTGCAGATTCATGATCATCGATTGCATTTGTACCCATGAATGGTAAGTGGATGTGCACGTGCGGATCAATGAAACCCGGAAAAACACACTTACCAGTTGCGTCAATAATTTTGTCGCCCTTAAGTCCTCCGCCCTCTTTTATATCCCCAATTGTATCCCCTACTATACCGATGTCGCCTACAAAGGTGTTGTTGGGAGCATATATTGTTCCACCTTGGATGACTGTGTCAAACATCAAGACGTTTCCTTTGCGAATGCCTCTTCAAGGACTTCAAGCATGAATACAACATCTTTTTCGCTGAGGCACATTGGGGGTTTAATTCGCAAGACATTACCATAGTAGCCCCCCTTGCCGATTATTAAACCCAATTCTTTACAGGTTTCAAAAATATCTGCAGTGAGTTGTGTTGCGGGGGTTTTACTATCATCTTCAACAAGTTCGACTCCGACCATCAATCCCTTTCCACGAACATCACCAATACAAGGATACTTTTCCTGTAGCGCATGTAAACCTGCGAACAATTGTTTGCCAAGTTCTTTTGAACGCCCTTGCAAATCATCATCCAAAATAACTTCTAAGGTTGCGAGCCCTTGCGCACACGAGACAGGATTGCCACCGAACGTATTGAAATGTATCGCTTGAGTCATCGATTGTGCAATTTCTTTTGTTGTCACTACCGCGGCAAGTGGGCAACCATTTCCAATTCCTTTTGCCATGACAACCATATCTGGAACAACATTGTGACTTTCAAATCCCCAGAAGTTTTCACCCGTTCGACCAAAACCTGTTTGGACTTCGTCTGCGATACAAATTCCTCCCGCATCGCGAACGTACTCGTACGCATGTTGTAAATAGTTAGGAGGCATTTCGATTACTCCTCCAACACCTTGAATTGGTTCAGCGATGAATGCTGCAATTGCGCCGGAAGATCCTCTTTCAATGATGTCCTTTACATCTAACGCATACTTCGCGCCACTTTCTGGGTCATCGTATCCGAAACATCCACGGTATCTGTCAGGAACAACCGTGTGGTGCACACCAAATCCATGTGGCACTGAAAATTTCCACGAGGAGTGTGCTGTTAAACCCATCGCGCCTTGCGAGCCACCGTGGTACCCATTACGAAGTGCAATCACATCGTAATTATTGGTGTATGTTCTTGCCATCAGGATTGCAAGGTCGTTCGCTTCCGAACCACTGTTCGTAAAGTACACACAGTCTAAACCATCTGGCAATGTTCCTGCGAGTTTCTCTGCAAACTTTGCAATGTTGGGGTGCAAGTAAATAGTGGTTGTGTGTTGTAAGCGTGCATTTTGTTTGTTCACTGCTTCCATCACTTTTGGATGACAATGACCTGCACTCACCGAGACAATACCAGCAAACCCATCGAGGTAACGCTTTCCCTTTTCATTAAACAAATACTGCATGTGTCCATCGACAAGCATGATTGGATCTTTGTAATATGTCACAAGCGCGGGCGTTAAAAAATCGCCACGTAGTTTCATGACTTCTTCTTTTGAGGGCCCATCGTACTTATCTGGGGTATATTCACATGGAGGAAGTTTAGACACGGTTTCGTTCTCCTAAGTGCAGTAAGCCGTACAACACAAATGCGATTGTAATTCCGACAAACCAAGCGTAACTGTATAACGAGTTGAATATTTCCGGAAACATAACAGTCTTGAATGCTGCGTTTATAAATCCTGGAAGATTTGGCGCAACTGCAATTGCTAAGATAACCACTGTACTCCATCGAATTCCAGCATACTCACCACTTGCATCGTAAAGCGAGTCGCTCTTGAGTCGCATCCTACGTATAAAAAAGTAATCGCAGATCATAATGCCCGCAATTGGTCCAAGCAAAGCACTGTACCCGATGAGCCACGTAAAAATATAATCACCAAGATCGTTGTACAGCCGCCAAGGCATGATGACGACACCGATGATACAAGTGATTATGCCACCCGCACGAAAGGATATATTTCTTGGGCTTACATTTGCGAATCCATTTGCAGGGCTCACTACATTTGCTGCGATGTTTGTCGAAAGCGTTGCGATTGTGAGTGCAATCAACGCTATGACAACCGCTGTTGTTGACCCAAGTTTGCCAACAAGTAAAATAGGATCCCAAATTGCACTTCCAAAGATAACAATAGTTGCAGAAGTTACAGCGATGCCGATGAATGAAAAGAGTGCCATCGTCGTTGGCAATCCGATGAGTTGACCAAGTGCTTGATCTTTTTGTGTTTTGCAGTACCGAGTAAAGTCAGGAATGTTCAAACTCAGGGTTGCCCAAAATCCAACCATCGCTGTTAACTGTGGGAAGAACATCGGCCAAAACGGTGCGGGGTGCTGGGGCGGTTCAGGGAACATCTTAGAAACTCCACCAACTTTTATAGCAGCCCAAATAAGTAACGCTAACCCCATGGCTATTAGAAATGGAGCTGCCCACGATTCTAGCCATTTTATGCAGTCGATACCCTTTAGAACAATAACAAGATTTAAGATCCAGAATGCGATAAAGCATAAAAATTGCAAAGCAGTGATACCAAGAAACGGAACGACTGTGGTGTCTGCCGCGATATCCAACCAACCTAGTGCGCCCAGTACTTGGTAGATTGCAAAGCCACCAATCCATGTTTGAATACCAAACCAACCGCACGCGACAAGCGACCGAGCTATCGCTGGAATATGTGCGCCCTTCGTGCCGAAACTTGCACGAGCGAGCACGGGAAATGGAATGCCGTACTTGGTACCTGCGTGTCCCATCAAAATCATCGGAACAAGAACAATCATATTCCCAAGGAGAACCGTTAACACAGCTTGCCACCACGACATGCCTGCTTGAATCATCGAAGCAGCAAGCATATAGGTCGGGATGCAAACCGACATACCAATCCACAGTGCCGCTAAGTGCCACTTGTTCCACGTTCTATCTTCTTGTGGTACGGGAGCGATGTCAGGATTGATGAGGTGGTTAGTCATTACGGCTTCGTGATATTCGTGTAACTCTCAGGGCGACGGTCCCTAAAGAACTGCCATGTATTTCGCACTTCTTCAATCATGTCTAAATCTAGATATGCGATAACAACATCGTCTTGGTCGCGCGAACCTTCAACCATAATTTGGCCTCGCGGATTACAAAAATAACTTTGCCCATAAAATTCACCGATATTCCATGGTGCCTCCGTGCCAACCCTGTTTATCGCGCCGACGTAGTACTGGTTCGCAACTGCATGTGCTGGTTGTTCAAGTTTCCATAAGTATTCGCTTAAGCCTGCGACTGTTGCAGAAGGATTAAAAACTATTTCAGCACCGTTCAAGCCAAGTTCACGTGCTCCTTCTGGGAAATGGCGGTCGTAACATATATAGACGCCAATTTTTCCTGCGCTCGTCTCAAAAACAGGGTACCCAAGGTTGCCTGGCTTGAAGTAAAACTTTTCCCAGAAACCTGGATTGCAATGGGGAATATGATGTTTGCGGTACTTACCAAGATACTCGCCGTGCTCATCAATGACAGCGGCAGTGTTGTAATAGACTCCCGTCATGTCAACTTCATAAATAGGCACAACCAGAATCATCTTGTGTTCTTTTGCAAGTTGTTGCATTAACTTGATAGTTGGACCATCTGGAACGCTTTCTGCGATTTCGTACCACCGCGTATCTTGTTCTGCACAAAAGTACGGACCATAGAAAATCTCTTGCAAACATGTGACTTGCGCTCCTTGGTCGGCAGCTTGCTTGATGAGTTCGATATGTTTATCGATCATCTGTTTTTTCGTTTCTGCTATCGACGCTTCTGGGGGTGCTGGATTCGATGCCTGTATAAGTGCTGCTCTTGTTATTCTTGCCATATAAACCTTTCTTAAAACCACCGACTTACTACAATTCGACCTTCTGTATAGAAACGTACGGAATCTTCGCCGTTTGAATGCAGTGTTCCGAAAAATGAATCTTTCCAACCACAGAACGGGAAGACTGCCATCGGTGCTGGCACGCCAACGTTAACGCCAATCATTCCTGCGCCTGCTGTGTCTTTAAATTTATTCGCTGCGTACCCACTGTCGGTAAACATGACTGCCATGTTGCCATACGGTGAACGTTGCGTGACTGCAATTGCATCGTCAAGGGTATCGACTCTGAGTATCGAAAGTACAGGGCCAAAAATTTCTTCCATAGCAAGCGCAGAATCGTGTGGGACATTATCAAACACTGTTGGTCCAACAAAACTTCCACCGTTGAGTTCGCAAGTACGGCCGTCAAGAAGCAATTCTGCACCAGCCTTAATTCCTCCCTCAATGGCTTTTTTCACGCGCTGCACACTTGCATCATCAATGAGTGGCCCCATAGTGCAACCTGCAGCATCGCCTTTTGCAACATTGATTTGTTTTGCGGCTTCAACAACTCGCGGGATAAACCAATCGGGTGCATCGCCAACAAGCACTGCAACAGAACCCGCTAAACACCGTTGCCCTGTGTTGCCCATCGACGACCCAATGACACCATCGATTGCTGCATCTTGGTTTGCGTCTGGCATAATAATCATGGTGTTCTTCGCACCAGCCATACATTGAACCCGTTTGCCTGCTCCAGAAGCAGTCTTGTATATATGTTTTGCAACCGATGTCGAGCCAACAAACGAAACTGCTTTGACATCGTTGTGCGTGAGTAAATGGTTCACAACTTCAGGGCCACCTGTGACCATATTTAACACTCCATCTGGAAGCCCCGCTTCATGTGCAAGTTCTACTTCACGAAGTGCGCAGAGTGATACTTTTTCTGAAGGTTTTAAGATGAACGTGTTTCCACACGCTACTGCCATCGGCCACATCCACAGTGGAACCATGATTGGAAAGTTAAAAGGTGTAATCCCAACACAAACACCAAGTGGTACACGCTCAAGTGAACTGTCTAGAGGAATCCCCTCTTCACGTTCTCGACTAAACGAACTTGAGACTGCAATTCGTGGGAGTGTTCGACCCATCATAAGTGATGGCGCACCGCATGCATATTCAACACAGTCGATTCCTCGGCGTACATCACCGCGTGCTTCGGGTGCTGTTTTGCCATGTTCATCGACAATCATTTGCGTCAGTTCATCAAAATGTTCTTCAAGTAATTCTTTGTATCGAAACAACACTTGACACCGCTCACCAACAGGGGTTTCACTCCACTCCAGAAACGCACGAACGGCAGACTCTACAGCAGCCTCAGCCGCCGCAATCTCATTCATTGACACTTTGGCAAGCACTTCCCCAGTTGCAGGATTCACATTATCACTTGTTGCCCCACTTCCGGCGGGTACTTTCTTCCCATCAATAAAATGTTCAATTGTATATGTCATATCTGTAGAGTTTACCTTCCTTCTAACTTTGATAATGCCTCTTTGGCGAGTGTAAATGTCGGTTGCAACTGTATTGCGACTGAAAATGACTCTTTTGCACCTTGCGTGTTCCCTTGTTTCAGTTGTGCATTCCCAAGGTGATACCAAGCCAACGCAAACGTTGGTGCGTTTTGAACGGCTTGCTCTAAAAATTCAATTGCAAGTTGGTTGTTCCCCAAATTGAACCATGAATAACCTAATGCTGCCAATATTCTGGGATTATTTGGTTGTAACGCATTTGCAATCTCAAGATTAGACACAGCTTCACCAAATTCTTTCATTCCAATCAAGGTGTTGCCAAGTTCAAATCGAGCATCCACATAACTAGGTGAATAATCTACTGCCAATTGCAAGGCGCTAACGGCTTCGTCTATTTTGTTTATCTGTTTCGCAGCAAGTGCAAAACGATACAAAGTTGATGCTCGTAATTCTTTGTTATTTGAAATTGCAAATGGAGAGTCCTCTGGAACAGAAAGTGATTTGTTGTAATTGTCGAATGCTTGCTGATAATTCTTTTGCAGATATTCAAGCTGAGCAAGATTCGATAATACAGGCCCATGTAATGGTTCTTCTGTCAACACCTTATTCCACACACTTCTTGCTTCGTCGAATCTCTTTGCGAGGTATAACGCCCATCCATATTTTGCTCGAGTCATTACGTATTCAGGATCTGATTCTATTCCTGCTTCTAAATGAGTTAACGCTTCAGTTAATGTGTCGGGATTCAAACGATCTGCACGTAATAAAATGCTTGCCAGTGCTAATCGAGCATCCTTATTTCTTTGGTTTATAGAAATTGCTTTACGCAGCAATCGTTCTGCAGAGTCTATATCACCTGCAATAAAATCTGTTTGTGCTTGAGTGACGAGATGAGGTACCAAAATGCACATCGACTCCATTTCTGTAAGCCAAGGATCGTCCATTTGATATCCCA
>JACNLR010000211.1 GCA_014381385.1 Planctomycetota bacterium
CCAGTGTCTGAGGAATGAATGGTTATGCCATTCATTCCCTTTCCAACACGTAATATTCTTCCTAAAGCAAGCTCTTCGGCTACTTCTGCACAAACACGGCGACTGACCACAGCCGATTTGATTTTTGTCATATCGCCTTCTTCGTAGTCAGGGAAGCGTGAGAATGTTTCATTACAAATCACGAACCCAAGAACAGCGTCACCTAGAAATTCGAGGCGCTCATTTGAATCCTCACGTTGTGCAACTGCAGAAGAATGCGATAAAGCTTGTTCCAAGAGGGTTTGGTTCTTGAATTCGTAGTTTACTATGCTTTGTACCGCGTTGATCCAGTCGTTATCCATGGCTCAAGAGTTGCATTGTACCTTGCTTGCGAAAATTCTGCGTTTGGGGTAATATGCGCAGCTCGGCTTCAAAAGCCGTGGTAGGAGTATTACCCATGGCAGTGCATTATCCACGACGAACTAGCAAAATTAAACGAGCCCGCTCTATCGGCTTCCGCGCGCGTATGAAAACCAAAAGCGGGCGAAAGATTATTTCTCGCCAACGTCGAATTGGCCGTAAACTCGGGTAACACCCCAGCTTTCACCCTATACATTTACCTCTTAAATTTAACCCTTAATTTTAACCCTTAATTTTACCCCTTAAACAGGTCGCTTCTAAAGCGACCTATTTTTTCCCCCCCCTTTTCTCCTCTGAGACTTTTTTTTCAAAAAAGTCTAAATGGCGATTATTGAGCTCTAAAAAGTCTCAGAGGCGATTTTTAGGCTTTAAAAAGTCTCAGAGGAGAAAAAGCGCGCGGAACTGCGGTTTTTCGTGAAATAGTTTTTACGCAGTTTTATGAGAAGGCAAAAAAAACTGCGGGATACTGTACGCATGCAACGAATACGACCGAAATTTTCAGAACAAGTCATACACGTAATGAGTCGAGCTGTAGAAGGCAAAACTCTTTTTCAAACGCATGAAGAGTATGCATATTTTACATCCCTGCTTTCAATCTCAATTCAAAAATATAAGTTACGACTTTTAGAGTGGGTGCTAATGCCAAATCATTGGCACTTACTTCTTTGGCCAAAAACAAATTATCAAGTGCCAGAATGTATGCGTTGGTTAAAAAGTACGCACGCTAAATCAATTCGCCAGCGCACGGGCACTGTCGGAAAAGGTGCCGTGTATCAGGGTAGATACAGATCTACTTTTATCGAGCCCGGATTATCTCTAAATCGTTTACGAAATTACCTCGCTATGAATCCTGTTAAAGCAACACTCATTAACCACCCTGCAGCTTGGAAGTGGGGCTCAGCAGCTAGATTATTACATCCTAACAATATTGCAGATATCGACCTCTCAAAAGGCCCATTGCCCTTCCCAAACAACATGCGCCACATTTTGTTAGATCCTATGTATCTAAACCCCGAACAAAAAATTGTTTTAGAAAATGCACTTCGTAAGGAAAATCCTTATGGTAGCCCGAATTGGCAAGCTACTATTTGCGATACGTATGACGTTCCATTACGCGCAGGAGCCATCGGTCGCCCTCGAAAACATTAATCCTGTTGAGGGCGATACGAACTCTTGGGTAGCTGATGTCCATTTTTTAAGTATTCTAAAATTTGTTTCTTACAACCATCAATATCACCTGAAGTTTCAATTCCGATAGTTCCTAACATTGCGTACGTTGGCAACCGATCCAAACGAGTCTCTGCATCCCCAGCAGCCAACGCAGGTCGATCATCGCCAACTTCGATACGCTCTCGTGTCACATCCGCACTGGCTGTTAAATTAAATACGTATTTGCAACCCGCAACTGCTTTCGCTACGCCGGGAAACATCGGCGCTCCCCCACCTAATGCGATGACTGCTTCGCGCTGAAACAACGCAGGAATACAATGCAATTCCGCTTCTCGCCAACCCTTCTCACCGACTTTCTCCCATGCCTCAGTCACGGAGTCAAATCCAAGGGACGCGAGAACCCAATCATCAGTATCGATGAAATCGATGTCAAGCTCCCCCGCAAGCCACGCACCAAGAGTCGATTTCCCAGAACCGCGATATCCAATAAATGCAATCGTAGACATGCTTCCATGGTATGCTCGTACAACAAGAATGTCTGCAGATACGATCCAAATAATAAAAAACGATGACGTCCCTCAGGACGGTCTCCTTGGAAAGCAAGTTTCTGTAATCGGTTACGGCAATCAAGGAAAAGCCCACGCACAAAACCTTCGAGATAGTGGAATTGACGTCATTATTGGCGCCAGATCACCACAGAATGCACGCAACGATGGATTCACTGCAACGAGCATAGCCAAAGCAGCAACCGCTGACCTCGTCATCATCGCATTGCCTGATGAAATACAAGGCGAGGTATATAAAGCTGAGATTGAACCAAATCTGCAGAAAGGAGCAACATTAGGATTCATTCACGGATTTGCCATTCATTATGGGCATATTATTCCTTCAACTGGAATCGGAGTTGTGATGGTAGCTCCCAAAGGGCCTGGAGTTACAGTTCGGCAGAGCTATCTAGCTGGTTCTGGCGTTCTCGCTCTTCTGGCCATCGAACAGGAAAACGACACGATTACCGCCCGTACAATCGCTCTTGGTTGGGCCGCAGGCATAGGGTCGTTACGCATCGGTTTACTTGAATCATCCTTTAAGGACGAGACAGAGACGGATCTTTTTGGTGAGCAAGCAATCATCGTGGGCGGCTTGACTGCACTCATTAAGGCATCGTATGAAACACTAAGAGATGCTGGTTACCCACCTGAACTTGCGTATATCGAATGCTGCCACGAAGTGAAACAAGTCGCAGACATTATCCACGAACGTGGAATTGCTGAAATGATGAAGGCAATTAGCAATACCGCTGAGATGGGTGCGTACGAGGCCATGCAACTTCTAGACGACGAACATCTTCGCGGTCACCTGCGTACACTCTTACGCAATGTTCAGGATGGTAACTTCGCATCCCGACTCGTCAACAACGATATTCCACATTTGTCAAAGGAACTGTCTCGCCATGAAATCGAACAAGTTGGAGATGAAATACGAAGAGTCATGCGCCAAGATGACGATTAGTTTGTAATGGATTTTATTCAAGCAATCATCTTTGGCATTATTGAAGGATTGACCGAATACATCCCTGTAAGTTCCACGGGTCACCTTATTCTCGCAAAATCTTTCATGGGCATTACTGAAAAAGCAGTAGACCCATATCTCATTGTTATTCAAGGTGGTGCAATACTAGCCGTCCTTGGATTGTATAGAAACCGTGTTGCCCAAATGCTAAAGGGGCTGATTGGTTGTAACGCTGTTGGTTTAAAACTTGCTGTAAATCTGATTGTTGCATTTTTACCTGCTGCGATTTTTGGTGTTCTTCTTAACGACACAATCGACAAATGGCTCATGGGTCCTGTGCCTGTAGTCTGGGCACTTGCGGTGGGCGGTATACTCATGCTTTTTGCCGCAAAGTGGCAGCGAAGCGCTTTCAAGGATGGTGACGATGGAAGACACTACATCGACATCGAACACCTCACTTGGAAAGGTGCACTTGTCATCGGAATAGTTCAATGCTTTGCCATGTTCCCTGGAACAAGCCGGTCTATGGTCACAATTATTGCAAGCATGGCGATGGGAATGAAACCAAAACATGCAGCAGAATTTAGTTTTCTGCTGGGACTACCAACTCTTGGTGGCGCTACAGTTTTTAAATTATGGAAAGATTCTGACGCCCTTGCAACACTTGACGTTGGCCCTATGCTTTTGGGAATTGCCGTTGCATTTTTTGCAGCCGCAATTGCAATAAAATGGTTAGTTGCCTATCTCGCAAAACATGGACTTGCGCTTTTTGGTTGGTACAGAATTGCACTAGCGATCGTTGTCTCTATCTATTTCTGGGATGCAAACAACGAATCAACTACTGCGCTTGGTGGCGAGGCAATTTCATCTACGGTCGAACCAGTAACCTCCAAAAACGACCACTGCCCAGCGTTGCCGGTTGCAATCCAAGAAACTCCATCGACTATGACCGGCCCCACAACTGATTGCCATCTACCTGTTTTAATTTCTTGATCACCCTTCATCAGAGACCACTGAAGGCCGTTCACATCACCACCTGTTGCTACTTGCCAGTAGTAATCACCTGAGCCAGGAAGATTTACAATTGTCGGCTGAGGAAAAAGCGTGCCTCCAAGAGCCCATGCGAGCAAGCCAGCCATCACAAAAAAGATAACCCCCTTAATGAGTAACGAACGAAATCCAAGTGCTAATTGACCCATAGGTTGTAGATTTTACACTGAAAGTGAAGTTGCGAGTTGCTCTTCGTCCCAGACTTCTATTTCAAGTTTTTGTGCCTTAATTAATTTAGAACCGGCCTTTTCGCCCGCTATCACAACGTCGGTTTTTTTGGAGACTGATCCAGTGACTTTCGCCCCTCGTTTTTCTAACTCCTCTGTTAGTTGCTTCCGTTCCCAGTGCGTTAGCGTTCCAGTGATTACGAAAACTTTACCGCTAAATGCTGGATCCTCCACGGCAATTTCATTGCTTTGTAGTTGCACACCTACACCTGCAAGCCGAGCAAACAATTCTTCGCCATTTGGGCTATGTATTGATGCAAACAAAGTCTCTGCAGTAATTTGCCCAAAGTCTTCAAGCGAAACAAGATCTTCTACAGTGGCTTGTTGCAATGCGGAATAATCTGCATATTCCTTTGCAATAACTTTTGACGTTGCGCGACCGATTAATCGAATACCAACTCCGCAAAGAACACGCGCAAATCCTCTACACTTGCTCTCTTGAATTGCAACTACTAGAGCCTCTGCTGACTTTTGAGCAAAGCCTTCAAGTGGCAGCAAGTCGCTTGTTTTTAACAAATACAAATCAGCAAAGTGTTTCACGAGACCAGCGTCAACCAACTGGTCGACAACTTTGTCGCCAAGACCGTCAATATTCATTTGGTCACGGGCAGCAAACCACTTTACTTTTTCGCAAAATTGCGCTGGGCATTCTGGGTTTACGCAATAGATTTTAGGGCCTTCTTTTTCAACAGGTCCTTCGCAAATTGGGCATTTCCCCGGAGGTGAAATCTGGACCTGTGAACCATCTCGATGAGATTCCTTTACACCAACAACTTGCGGAATAATTTCTCCCGCCTTTTCAACGATAACCGTGTCACCAATCCGAATATCCTTACGATGAATTTCATCAATATTATGTAATGTCGCATGCTGCACTGTTGTTCCCGCAAGATGAATTGGATCCATAGTTGCTCGGGGCGTCAATGTTCCATTTTTACCTACTTGCCAGTTGACTGCTTTAAGTTTTGTTGTGCCTTGTACAGCGGGGTACTTAAATGCGATGCACCAGCGCGGTGACTTTGAAGTACTGCCGAGTTTTTTCTGCAATGCAAAAGCATCAACTCGAATGACCATGCCATCGATTGCAAACCCCATTGACTCCCGCTGCGTTTCAAATTTTTCTACACTGTCCACTATTTCACTTGAGCTTGTACACATTGTCATTTGTTCTGCAACAGGAATACCAAGGCTTTTGATTGCCGATACAAAACTAGACCACGCTTGGGGGCAATCTTTCCAAACCACCTCACCTTTGCCATGCGCTAAAAATGACAATTTTCTTTCCGCAACAATTTTTGGATCTAAACTTTTCAACGTGCCAGCAGTCGCATTTCGCGCGTTTGCAAAAAGTTGCTCACCATCTTCTTCGCGCTTTGCATTAATGCGATTAAAACTCGAATTGGGCATAAATATTTCACCGCGGATTTCGAGCACTTCGGGTGAATCCCCACGCAATTGCAGTGGGATAGAGCGAATTGTTTTGATTTGTTCCGTGACAACGTCGCCACGTTCGCCATCTCCTCTTGTAACCCCAGAGACGAGTATGCCATTCTCATATCGTAACGAAATCGCAACACCATCGATTTTAGGATCACATATGCAAGTAACTTGACTGCCAAGTTTTGCATACCAATTACGTAAGTCATTCGTTGTGTACGTATTGTCAATGGACTGCATTGGGACAACATGATGCACTGTTTTAAATCCAGCGATTGGCTCACCCCCTACTCGGTTTGTCGGGCTGTTTGGATCGTGCAATTCTGGGTGTTCTGATTCCAGTTTCGCTAGTTCAGCTAGCAATGAATCGTATTGGGAATCTGCCAATGTTGGCATTGCATCAACGTAATAGTCAAAGTTTGCCTTTGTTAACAATGTGCGTAATTCTTGAATCCTTTTTTGAACTGGCATGTTGTGAAGGATAATGCCCATCGGCTAACTCTGCCGATAATTGCCAAGTGACTTTACTGCGATTTGTTCTATGCACCCTGCTTGCCACTGCTTCAACTGCCTTTGGAGACTTGCAAGTTGAGGTCGAAAAAATTGTCAATTCTTCCGATTTAAACAGTGGAACAGTTGGGATTTGCATTCTCGATTTGGCCACCGGAAAATCCTTAGTCCAGATAAATGCTACGAAAAGAATGACACCCGCGAGCAATCAAAAGTTGCTAACGACAGGAGCCGCCCTCCATGTTCTTGGTCCTTCGTTTGAGTTTAAAACTCGATTATTCCTCGATGATCAAAATCTAACTATTGTTGGCGATGGAGACCCTACTATCGGAGATGTTGCGTTGCAGAATATCTCTGATTGGGCTGATGAGAACAACATCCTTGATACAGAATTAAATCTTTGGGTTGACGCTGTTAAATCCTCAGGTCTTGAGAAAATCGAGACGCTCTTTCTCGACGATCGAATTTTTGATCAAAACTACGTTCACCCTACCTGGCCAGCTGATCAGATAAACAATTGGTATTGCGCGCAAGTATCTGGTTTAAATTACCACTTGAACGTAGTACATTTTTACCCTTCACCAAGAAGCGGACGAACTGCTGCTCTTGGACACATTGCCCCTCGTATGGAATGGGTTTCTGTTGGGAATAGAACAACTTCAAAAACTGGCAAAGGCACCGCGTCTTCCTTTTGGGTAGCAAGACTACCAAATACAAACAAGATGACTGCTAGAGGAAATGTTAATGCAGAGCATAAAGTGCCTGTAAAAGTAGCTTTTCACGATCCTGCCATTGTCCTTGGTAATACATTTGCAAATGCACTTCGTCGCAATGGAATCGCTGTTGGCAAAGTAAAACATGTTGACTCCAAGAGTGGCAAGGCACCTGGCAAGTTATTGTATACACACTCCACGCCGATTCAAACTGCATTAAACAGAAGCAATACAGACAGTCATAATTTGTACGCTGAAACTCTATTGAAACGGCTAGCAGCGCAAACAACAGGCCGATCGGGCACTTTCGATGAGGGCGGCAACGTTGTCGAGGCTGTTCTGGTGCAGCGTCTAAATGTTGCGTTATCTCAAGTTCATGTTGCTGATGGCTCAGGGATGAGCCGAAAAAATCAGATTAGCCCACGAGTACTAGCCCTTTGGTTAGCATCGTTTGACTTGGAAGATTCTGCTGGTAAATCCCTAGTGCAATCACTCGCAACTCCAGGAAGTGGTACGCTTAAAAACCGCTTTAAAGGGATTGATTTGCAAGGAGGAACTGTACATGCAAAAAGTGGATATCTTCGTGGTATCTGTGCCCTTAGCGGATACATAACTTTTGAAAACAGATTACCTCTTGTATTCAGCATCCTCGTAAACAACGTTCAAGGCACCGTAAAAGGCGCCAAAAAAATGCAAGAACGCATCGTTACGGCTGCCGTTGCCCACGCCATCAATTAATCTCCTCTGAGACTTTTTAAAGCTCAAAAATCGCCTCTGAGACTTTTTAAAGCTCAAAAATCAACTTTTAGGGAAAAAGTAAAAAAAAGTCTCAGAGGTAAAAAGGGTCGTTAAAAAAACGGTGAAATCGACTGCTATGCCGATTTCACCGTTTCAATTGGGGTTTCAATTGGAGTGAAGGAAAGTTTGCTTGTGTAATTATTTGGGATGGTCAGGGTGATCGGGGTGGTCAGGCTTTTCAATAACTTCCGGCTCAGTTGAGATTTGTAAGCCAAGCGCAGCACCAACAGTTTCCTTAAGATCTTTTAACATCGCGTCACCACCACCAAAACCAGAATGCTGATTAACAATCAAGCCATCGGTTCCGATGATTACCGTTGTTGGTATACCATTGACGCCATAATTATTGGTTAACTTGTCATCGCTGCTACCCATCAAGACAGCAGTGTTAAATTTCTGGTCTGCCCAGAATTTTTTAACTTTTTCAAGAACAGTATCACCTTTACCACGTTCCCAAACATTCACAGCAAACACATGTACTTCCCAACCTTCATTCTTTGCCCATGCATCAAATTCGTTTAGGAAAGGAAGCCCTTTGCGACAGGGTCCACACCAAGTTGCCCAGAAATCAAGAACAACAACTTGTCCTTTTAACGACGAAAGCGTTACGTCTCCAGACCCATCCATACGCGCAAGAGTAAAATCTGGAGCAGGTTTTCCAGCAGTACTATTTTCTTCAGTCGCTGCTCCATCGCCCGCATCACTATCACCTGATGTAAACATAGCCTCTGGGTCATCGAATGCTTCTCGCTCACCTGCTTCAAATGTAATAGCAGGTGCTGTTTCAAGGAACTGTAAAGAAGATACAGCAGTAATCTCCATTGATGGCATGCCCGGTTGGCTAATTGTAATGATGCCGCTATTGACAACATCATCTTTGGATACCGTGATATCAATAGTGCCCATCATAGAAGAAAGATTTATAACATCCACTGCATTACCATCGCCATCTTTGGATTCAGTTACGCTTACGATTTTAGTTTCAGGTAAACACATACTAAAAGCAGAAAGCCATACAGCCATATCATCGGTATCGCGAAGTGCTACAGTCCATACTCCTGGGATTGAACCAC
>JACNLR010000175.1 GCA_014381385.1 Planctomycetota bacterium
TTCGACAAAAAAACCTTCGGCGATGGCAGTTCGGCACAAAACTGGTTTCATCGATACATCTACCATTGAGGCGCGGCCTTTTTCATCAATATGAGTTAAACGGTTTGTCATGCGTAGGATCACTTTTTATAAATAGATTCTGTCTGTAAGATTAGATATTGTGACAGATGGAAGCACAAGTTTCTAGTCATTTTCAATGGATTGGAATCTAAAACGACCACATGCACCCTTTGAATACCCTCAACTACTGTCCTTGGTATCTCGTTAATGAGGCTTATTCCGCTACGATGATAGATTGTTGTATTCATGTTGAAACTTCTGCTAGACCGATTTATAGAATTGGTTATTCTTTTACCATGGGACGTCTGTCAATGCGAATTTTACCATTCCTTATTCCGTGCTGCTTACTCTGCGCTTGCGAGCAGAGCGTAGAAAAAGATCCAAGTGTTCCAAAAAATAAACACGATGTAATTGCTCCAACTTCAACTCCCTCAACACAGCCCAGCCTACTTGATGAAACTGAGCGCACATTACCTGACAAATCAACGAAATACACCTATACGCCACCCCAAGACAATTCAATTATTCTCTTTGGTGCTTTTCAAACAGCTAAGCCAACTCGCTGGAATTGGGTGCCTAAAAATTCCGCTTCATTACTTTGCAAATATGAAGTCGTTTCTGAATCAAGTGACGAACGTGCAATTTTCACAGTTCGGCAATTTGCTAGTAAAGATTCAGGCGATTTGCAATTCCATATTCAAAGGTGGACTTCACAATTTAATACGGAAGACGGCAGACCAATCAAACCCAAATTGAAGAATTTTCCTTTTCGCGGTAAGGAAGCAACGCAAATTACGATTTCAGGCGAGTATACGGGGGAAAGTGGAACCATGCATCAAGCGAACAAGACTATGCTGATTGTTGTTTTTGAAGAAGAAGGCAACACGTACTTTTTCAAACTCTTCGGGCAAAATATCGTTGTAAAAGAGGGCGAGGAAGACTTGCACAAGGTGCTCGAAAATCTAAAACTACTCCCAGCATTAGAGTAACTACCGCAAACTATTTATAGTTTGTTGCAGAGCACTCCGAGCATGCCCTCCTAGTTTTGTATCAAAGAAACCAAATATACCAAGGTATGAGTTGGGTTTTTCAAATCGGTGCCCCGATCCTTCGATAACCTCAACGTGTTGCCAAACGTTTGCCCTGCGCAAAAGGCCTGCAAAGTTCTTCGTATCTTTTGGAGTACTAACTTTGTCCACTTCACCGCATACCATATAGAATGGCGGATCGTCCCTATCGATGTAAGTGCTTGGGAAGGTGGTTTTTCTCTCAACGGTTCTATCTTCCAGTGCCCAATTGTTGTAAAGACGTTTCAATTGCCCCTTCGCATCTTCGGGCATCAGTACACCGCTAATTGTTCCAACGCATGCGACGGAAGTGTCAACATCTTTTCCGTTTAGCGTTCCATCAAGTGGGGCAATGCCTGCGCTAAGACCTGCCAATGCAGCGAGGTACCCACCCGTACTAAAGCCTAGAAGACCAATTTTAGTAGGGTCAATACCAAGTTCAGTAGCATTTTCTTTCAAAAACCGGATGGCTGCTTTGCAGTCGTGTACTGCAGCTGGAAAACCATTTGATCGTCCTTGCCTATAAGAAATAGAAGCCGCGAAATAATCACCCTTAGCAAGGAGACGAACTGCTTGGGCACCATCTGCCCTTGTACCGGTTTTCCAAGAACCTCCATGGATAAATAGAACTGCAGGCAACGGGCTTTCTGCATGCGCTTGAAAAGAAGTGTCCATGAGAAGAGGTGTTCGATTGCCATCTTCGTTTTGTACTACTGCGTAGGTTATCGCTTTCATTTCAACAATACCATCTTTTAGGGTAAAAGCATCTGGAAAAGTAATTATTGCATTTAAGATTGACAGTGTCAGAAATATCATATTACATTACTTTTCATGTAAAAAATTACGAAGTACGTTTGGACCCTCAAGTGTTAGGAAACTTTCAGGGTGAAATTGAACACCTTCAAGCATGGCTCCTTCTCCTTCCCATCGCAAGCCCATGCAAATACCATCCTCTGTCCATGCACTCATAATGAACTCCTCTGGAAGTGAGTCTGGTTCTACAACAAGCGAATGATATCTGGTAGCCTCAAATGGATTTGGAATGCCTTCAAAAAGACCTTTGTTATCGTGATGGACTTGTGAAGTTTTTCCGTGCACTGGGTATTCGTATTGTGAAACTCGCATTCCGTAGACGTCTGCTATGGCTTGATGACCCAGACAAACACCTAGAATTGGAATACTCCCGCGAAAATGCGCAATGAGTTCTCTACTTACACCACTTTGTGTTGGTGTACATGGCCCTGGAGATATAAGCAGACGCGTTGGCTGAAGTTCAATCGTTTCAGCTAGAGTTATCTGGTCGTTGCGGACAACTCGCATCTTTCTTTCTGTACCGGAAGCACAATCAATTTCGCCAATCCGTTGAACTAAGTTAAAAGTAAACGAATCATAATTATCAATAATAAGCAACACGCCCTTGAGTATACAATCACGTTCGTAAGTCTGTCGGGATTATGCCGCTCTTGTGCCTGCAACTCCATCTTGCGTTACAACAAACAAGTCACTGGAAATCGGATACGGCAATCTTTTGTAATCCTTTGCAACTCTCTGTTGTAGTTTTTCTACAAACATGTCAGGGCCGCAGGAAATCGCCATAAACATATCTCTTGCTGGTGCTGCTACGTAAAAGTTTCCCTTAAATTCAGGCGCTAAACGAGTGTACAACGTATCAAGTAGTAGTCGAGCAGCATCGTACCCGTCTTGCATATTGAATATTGCTGCGCGTCCACCATCGCGGGCCTCGACTAATTGCAATTTTAATTCCGGTTGATAGACTGCTAAATTTTTACGCGCGATGCTGTCAATCTCGTCAATCTCAATTCCCCAACGCATCATTTGCTTAACAGTAATACTAACCGTCATCCGTGGCATATCTATGACATACAAAATGGAAGTATTGTTTACAAAAGGAAGGTGAGCGACTTGTTCTCGTTCTAGTTGTTCAAAAATAGTATCTGGTTGAATTCTAGGCATAATACGGCTTTTGGCAACAGAAAATGGCATTGGAACATTCGCCAAATCATCTCCCTCAAGAAGTTGTTCAAGAAAGTCTTCAACAATTTCAACACCACGTTGAGGAGTTGCTAATACCATACGGTAGAGATTGTTCAAACCCAAATGCCTACCATCCAGATAAAGATCCATTGGTCCAGCGAGGGCAATTTCTTTATCTGGAAAATGACGACGCAGAATATATACGACTTGTTCGCTAAAGGCTTCAGGTTCTCGGGGCATATGTGTCATTCTTAAATTCCTATAACTTCCCCCCTCCACTGTATTCATCGACAGCAATCAGGTGCAGGTCAAGCAATACCTTCCGAATAAAGAAGAAGAGTTTTTTCCGGATAACTATCGGACGCTACAGCAGTCGTGGTACTCTATACACCATGAAAACGCACGTATCACTCAAAAACATCGCCATTGGCAATGACAATCCCCTATTGATTATCGCTGGTCCTTGCGTCTTAGAGTCTCAAGAACAGGCTCTTGAGATTGCGCAGACCCTCAAAGAAGCCTGCGAGACTTCTGGAGTTGGCTTCGTTTTTAAGGGTAGTTTTGATAAAGCAAATCGAACGAGTGTCCACTCCAAACGTGGTCCTGGAATGGAAGAAGGTCTCAAAATCCTTTCTAACGTGAAAGACCAACTTGACGTCCTTGTAACCACTGATGTGCATGCTCCATCCCAAGCGAAACCAGTAAGTGCAGTTGCTGATATCCTTCAGATTCCTGCATTTCTCTGTAGGCAAACAGATTTACTTGTAGCTGCCGCTCAATCCGGCGCGGTGGTCAACGTTAAGAAGGGACAATTTTTGTCTCCAGATGAAATGCGCGATGTTGTTGCAAAACTGGAAGAGGCAAATTGCAATGACATTATTCTTACTGAAAGAGGTTCTTTCTTTGGCTATAACAGATTAGTCAATGATTTTATTGGTCTTGGTGATTTAATGGAAATAGGACCTCCTGTTTGTTTTGATGTGACGCACTCAACGCAATTGCCAGGCGCTGGCAAAGGTTGTACCGCTGGAAGACCAGAACGTGCTTTTTTGTTAGCCAAAGCAGCTACTGCAGCTGGAGCGCATGCTCTCTTCTTAGAATGCCACCCAGACCCAGCCAGTGCACCTTGCGATGCTAGCACTATGCAGCCCCTCTCGCGAATGACCGAAATCATCTCCACTTGCGCTGCAATTTCAAACGCATGTACTCCAACTGAGCTCCACACATGACAACGTGTGATTATTGCGACCAAGCCGCTATTTACCACGATGTTCGAATTGAGAACGGTGTACATACAACGCTTAATCTATGCCAACACCACGCAATAGAGGCTGGTATAGAACTTGGTCCTATCGATCTATCCATTGTATTGAATGCAGATGCAACGTTTTCTGAATCGAAGGAAGTAATAGTTTGTCAGGATTGTGGGATGACAATTGCACAATATAAAGAGAAGAGCTTGCTTGGTTGTCCTACATGTTACGAAACGTTTGCAGAACAACTTAAACACATTATCGCAAACGTACAAGACAATCACACACAACATGTCGGTAGAGCTCCGTCCTCTGCAAACGCCGATGTAAGCAGGCATTTAACAGTAAGGCGACTGCTGAAACAATTAGACAAAGCAGTTACGCAAGAGCAATACGAAGAAGCAGCGGTCTTGCGAGATGAACTACGTAAATTACACGAAGGCGATACGTTTCATGAAAATTGACCCTGTACAAAACTGCCCTTTTAATAGTGACTGCACACCAAACGGCGATGTTGTACTCAGTAGTCGAGCTCGACTAGCGCGGAATTTAGAAGGATTCCCATTTGTACATAGAGCTTCCGCGCCTGATTGCAATGAAGTTACTTCGCTAGTTCATCAAATTTGCGAAGGTGAAGAAAACAGTGTATCACTAGAATGGGTAGAACTAGATGCGCTAGATGTATTGACAAAAGAAGTATTTGTCGAGCGACATTTAGTTTCTTCTGCACTTGCAACTGCAACGCATCCAAGGGCAATCGCAATAGGTCCCGAGCTATCTCGTAGTGTCATGGTAAATGAAGAGGACCATATTAGAATCCAGTCCATTCGCCCCGGCGTCCAACTCCAAGAAGTTCTACGAGATGTACAGGAATTAGACTTTCGGATTGAAGAGTTTATCGCGTATGCTTTTGATGACCAATTAGGGTTTCTAACGGCTTGCCCAACGAATATTGGAACAGGCGCTCGTTTTAGCGTCATGCTACATCTTCCCGCTCTTAGAATTATAAAAGACCTACCGAAAGTACAGAATGCTTGCGAAGGGATGTCACTCGCTATTCGTGGATATCGTGGAGAAGGGTCTAAAGTTATTGCTGATTTGTTTCAAGTAAGTAACCAAGTAACGCTTGGTTATTCACAAGAACAATTATGTGCTATTTTAGCAAATGATTTTCTGCCAACCGTTATAGCATGGGAACGAAAGGCTAGGGATACAATTTCAGAGATGCAAAAAGATACGCTTGAAGATCAAACGTTTAGAGCCTTTGGTATTCTTCAAAATGCTCGTAAACTTGGTTTGGACGAAACTTTAAAATGGCTCGGCGCAATCCGACTTGGCATTTGCACCCAAGTCATTGAAGATATTGAATTAAAAACAATAAATAAACTTTTGATCGAAATACACCCGTACCATTTGCGATGGAAATACGGTAAAGAACTCACCGATGAGGAAATTCCAGCGTACCGCAGTAAGCTTATTCGCGAAAAATTAAGCGCGTGAATCAAAGGCGAACACGACTTGCTCCTTCCCCGACCGGTGCCCTGCATCTTGGTAATGCGTTTTCTTTTCTTGTCAATTGGGCGATTGCTAGACAGTCAGGATGGGAACTTCTTTTCAGGATGGAGGATCTCAATGGACCCCGAAATAAATTGGAAACAATTACACAATCTGTTGAAATCTTAACGTGGCTAGGTATCGATTGGGATGGAGATGTAATCCTACAAAGTGAAGGGCTGCACCATAGCCATGCGGCGCTTGAAACGTTGATTCAAAAAGATCTTGCTTACCATTGCGAACTTTCACGTCGGGAAATCGTAGAAGTAACTGCAGCACCTCATCATTTATCTGAACACACAATTCCAACACGTCCATTAAATATCCAAAAGCATAATCAAGAAAAGATACCAACAACAACAAACTGGCGCTTTGTAGCCACTGTTGGTGAAGCTGACGTTACGGATACATATTGGCCAGAATCCACGCAAACAGTCAACGAAGATTTTGTAATCTGGACTAAAGAAAACTCGCCAGCCTACCAACTAGCCGTCGTTGTGGACGATCATAGACAGGGTGTGACTGATGTTATTCGTGGGAACGATTTATACCACTCAGCAGCGCTCCAGAGCCAGCTCTACAAAGCACTCGGCTGGGATGAACCTACTTGGGTTCATCTTCCACTTATACTTGGTGCTGACAAAAAACGCCTTGCAAAGCGACATGGTGATTCTCGAATTGAAACGTATAAATCACGCGGTGTGCCGCAAGAAAAAATAATTGGACTCGTAGCTAAGTGGAGTGGAATACAAGAAATTAACGAACCCATGAATCTTTCAGCATTTTGCAAGAATCTTTCATTACAGGCTATGAAGAAAGAGAATAAAATATTCTCTGCAGAGGATGAACAATGGTTACTCGATTCATAACATTTTTTCTTTTCATTTGTAGCATCCAAGGTTGCGCAACGCAATTGCAATCTACGACAGCCACAGTCAATATTGGTGGTGAAGTATTTCAACTAGAAATCGTACGAGACATTCAATCAAGAGCGCAAGGATTAATGCATCGCACCGAAATCCCAGAAAAAAGCGGAATGCTTTTTATTTTTCCAGATGCTGCTCCTCGATCTTTTTGGATGAAGAATTGTTTGATCCCTATTGACCTCTTGTTCTTAGATTCACGTGGAACGATCACTGCAACGCACGAAATGACTGTAGAGGACCCACAAGACGAAGGAGAGAGCGATTGGGAATACGAGGGTAGATTGTCTCATTATTGGTCCAACAATCCTGCTCGATTTGCCATCGAACTCCGCGCAGGTTCTATTCAAAGGCTCGGGCTGCATATAAATCAACACATCCAGTTGGATTTAAAGCACTTACGTTCCATAGCCCGATAAGTCACCGCGCAGCCAGAACAGCCCGCATA
This sequence comes from Planctomycetota bacterium, assembly GCA_014381385.1. Classification (GTDB taxonomy): domain Bacteria; phylum Planctomycetota; class Phycisphaerae; order Phycisphaerales; family SM1A02. The sequence continues at coordinate 7,301 of JACNLR010000175.1, forward strand.
ACCTGCGCGAGCAACGTAGAGATCAACGTTGTGGATAGATTTCAGAATCAATGCTCCCGATTAACAGTATCTCAGCGTACCGCATTCTACGTATATATAGGAACGCTGCAAACTCTATGACGTACAGACCCACGATTGTAATACAGAAGAATGCATGCGAACAGTTGCATCAAGATCGTTTATCCGATGAACTTATGTGTTGTTGGCCAAACGGTATGCCACCCGTCTTTAAAACCGAAAAAGCAGGTGATTGCGATGCTGCGCTTCTCTTTGCACAAGATGAAAGCGAACTAGCACAAATCCTTCCAATTCTACTTGCTTACCATGCAACAAACACCGTTGTGCTTATCTGTTGCGATGACACTACAAATTACGTAGATCTCTTTTCAGATCTTGATGTAACTGTATTGGCTTATGACGCCTCCCCAACGAGTATTGCTAGCGTCCTCTATGGCTTGCTACAACGCAATACTGAATTGTCACTTTTGCGTGGACAAGCTGGACTTATGCGCACTCTCCACAATACTTTGCAAGAGGAATATGACATTCTCCAAGAAGAGTTAGAAGTCGCCGCGACTATTCAGCAAGAATTTATGTCTACAGAATTACAGAATATGCATGGAATTTCTTGCACTTCTCTTTGGAGGCCTGCGAGTGTTGTTAGTGGTGATATGTACGACATGACCCAAGTGGACGATGATCATATTGCATTTTTTATAGCAGATGCAATTGGCCATGGCATTTCGGCTGCGATGCTTGCAATGATGTTAACAAGAACGATAGGTGCCCATAGATACGATTCTCAAACAGGAAACATCACACAACCTGCTGAGATGCTTAACTATTTAAACACAGCCCTCCTTGCTCGCACTGGAGATCATGCTCGATTTGCAACCGCTGCATACGGCTTACTCAATTGCAAAACAAATATACTTACAATCGCCGGAGCAGGCCATCCACCTGCGCTGCTTAGCCGTTTTGGCGGGGACCCAACAGCGCTAGAATCTAAAGGTCCCCTTCTTGGCGTTTTTGAAACTGATGATTTTCCACAAGTAACGCTACAACTCGCAGCAGGCGATACCCTCTTGCTGTATTCGGATGGCTTTGAAGAAGCGCTTGGAAACGAAGAGTGTACAGAAGGTGAATTTCCAACATATCTCCACTCCATGCATGAATTTTGTATCGCCTCTGGTAGCAATGTCATCAACGATATAAATACGTACTTAGATCACTCAATTGCAAACTCAGCAAACGATGACCTCACCATGATTTGCCTTCAAGCAAAACCCACACCTGTTACTCTAGGGCTTGCAGCGTAATCTAAAAAAACGCAATGCTATTTTTTTTGATGTAGGTTCTTAGTAACTTTTACGATAGTTTTAGCAAGCATATCGGATTCAACGTGTACTCTATCCCCTTCTACTAGCCTTCCTAATGTAGTCTCTTCTAGAGTAATTGGTATCAGTACTACTTCAACGAGTGCATCTGAAACAGAGGAAATCGTTAGCGAAACCCCATCGATCGCTACTGATC